>JAKVCU010000069.1:0-20819 GCA_022448955.1 Saprospiraceae bacterium | reverse complement strand
ATTAATCCAAATGGCAATCCAGCATATGAATATGTATGGGATCCAACATCTGGTTTAGATTTAACAGAACCATGGAATCCTGTTGTACAAACGGAGTTGCCACTAACCTATAATGTAACAATTACAGACCCTGCCACAGGCTGTACTTTAGAAGCAATCGTAGATATCGAACCAGTGACGGATGCGAATTTACAATTAGAAGCTGATGATGTATTGGCGTGTGAGCTGGCAGAAATAACCATTTTTGCTACAACCGATGTGACTACTCCAGTCGAGTGGTATTCTGATGAAGCATTAACCATATTAGTCGGAACAGGTGATACTTACGATCTTACTTTAGTAGGTGGAGGAAACACGATTTATGCGGTTGCTGGAGGAGAGACGGGTTGTACTGATACCGCTAGTATTACTATAGAAGCTGAAATATTTGAACCAGGTATAGAGAGTGATACGACTATCTTTATCTGTGCAGGTTTTCCAACACCTATCAATCCAGATGGTAACCCGAATTATGACTATGAATGGAATCCTGCTGATAATTTAGACTTAACAGAACCATGGAATCCTGTGATCACCACCTTTGAGAATGATACGATTCAAATGATGGTTACAGACCCTACTACAACATGTTCTTTAGAAGCGACTGTGATTATTATTCCAGTCAGTGATCCTAACCTAGCCGTTACTCCAATTGATATTTCTGTTTGTGAAATTGGAGAATTTGAGCTTTCTGCCACGACAGATGTAATTGCACCGATAACGTGGTACACCAATGACTTTAATACTTTCTTGGGTGAAGGCAATCAGATTTCAGTAGATTTAGTTGAGGGAGATAATATTATTTGTGCAATAGCTGGAGAAGGTACGGGTTGTTCAGACACGGTCTGTGTTACTATTCAAGCAATTGATTTTCAACCAGGTTTGGAAAATACCATTATTAATGTTTGTACAAACACACCAACACCGCTTAACCCCAATGGTAATCCTAATTACGATTATATGTGGGATCCAGTTGATAATTTGGATTTAACGGAACCATGGAATCCTGTGGTCTTTACAGAAACAGATCAAACTTATAACGTAACAGTTACAGATTCAGAGAGTGGATGTAGTTTAGAAACAGAAATAGCAGTTCAAGTATATACGCCAATTATTGAAGTAGAAACGGAAGGCGATACTACGCTCTGTGAGCAAGTAGAAACTGCACTAACTGCAATTGCAAGTGGTGATGGCATTCAAATTAATTGGTATAACAATCCAGCCTTAGAAACTATAATAGGAAATGGAGAAAGTATTACAACCGTTCCGCCTGTTGGCGAAAATATTTTTGTTGCTGTTGCTATAGATGTCAATGGCTGTCAAGATACTAGTTGGGTTCATGTAGATGTGATCTTGGTTGAACCAAATCTAAGTTCTCCAATTGTTACTTGTGAGGGCGAAGAGACGCCATTAAATCAAAATGGTAATCCAAACTTAGTTTACTCTTGGGAACCGGCAGATCAAGTCTCTGATCCAAATGCAGTTAATCCAACAGTAGCATTAACTACTTCTGCATCTTTTAATGTGATGGTGTCAGATTCAACTGGGTTTTGTGTAAAAGAGGAAGTAGTAGAGGTACAGGTTTTAGAAGCGATTGATGTTGTTGCTGTTTCGGACACTGTTTTGTGTGAGATTGGGTCAACAGCCTTTTTAGAAGCATCGGGGAGCAATGATAATATCAGCTATGCTTGGTATGATACGCCAGACTTTGATCAACCACCATTTAGCTTAGAGGCAGGAGTAACCGTTTCTCCAGATGAAACCACTATTTATTACGTAGTGGCTTCTTATAATGGATTATGTGCAGATCTTGACTCTGTTACTGTGGTAGTTGAACCCATCAATGCAATTATTACCCCTGATGTTATTGTTTGCGAGCTATTAGACACCTTAACTCTTGGTGTTACGAATCTTGATCCTAATCAAGTATTAACTTATGAATGGGATGAAAATCAAGTGGCCTCCGATCCAAGCCAACCAAGTGTGTTAGCATTAATCAATAATATATTCACAGCATATGATGTTACGCTTACCAACGATGCTGGATGCGAAGAGGTACTGACCACTAGTATTACCATAATTGACATCGATGATATATTAGATATTGTAGCAAGCCCGGATGAAATTTTAGCAGGCCAGTCAACAGAGTTGAGTGTATTTGGCTGCTTAAATTGTTCATATCAGTGGGAGGGCCCTGGCGAAATTAGTGATGCAAATGCAGCAACAACGATAGTAACACCTGATGAATCAGGCACTTTTACTTATACCGTCACGGTGACAGATTCAGGTTGTGAGAGTGTCTTAGAGATAGAAGTAGTGGTGAGAGAAGCAGGCTGTGACGAACGTTATGTATTCTTACCAGATGCATTTACACCAAATGATGATGGTGTAAATGATGTACTATTCCTGAGAAGTAATAGTTTGGTTGATATGTATCTAGTAATTTATAATAGATGGGGACAAAAGATGTTCGAAACAAGCCAACAGGATATTGGTTGGGACGGTACTTATAAAGGAGAAGCGTTACCGCCTGATACTTATGGATATTATTTGAAATATACATGTATCGGCGAGACGGAATCTCGGGAACGTCACGGAAATGTTTCGATTTTGAGGTAATAGAAAACGAAATTTTTCCGAAAAAGTCGGTTGAACAAATTAGGTTTCTCAGAATGTATTTTGAGGAACCTAATTTTTTTTTGCTTAAATGGTAACAAAATAAGGGCATGTAGGCATTAAGTAGTAAAAATGAAAACAAAAAAGAGCTTTGGTCTAGTTTTTGCACCATTTTAAATGGACAGATTAAACATAGGCTAAGGTTTCGATGGAAACCCAAAACCAAGAAACAATGAAGAAAGCTATCGCGCTTACGTTGCTTATGTGTATTGCCCTAATAATCAATGCACAGCAACGTGCAGAAATAGAATTTACGAACCTAACTGAAAAGCCCAATTGGCAAACAGCAGTACTTGAGGTACCACTTGTAGAAATTAAACCTTTCCTAGCTTATTCTGTAAGTTGGAAAGGGGAGGCAAACAAGATTAAAATTCGTTTCTCATATAATGGAATTCACTGGTCGAGTTGGACGGAAGTCGGACAGGACAAGCATTCAGATGGAACTAACCTAAAGGTTACGCAACTTGGATATGTTGAAAAAGATGTAAACTTTTTTCAGATTGCTGGAGAGCAAACTGCTAAAGAAGTGGTATTACACCTTTATAATCCAGGAGCTACAGAGGAAAGACCTGAAGATGTTGCAGCTTCTGAAGTTATCAATAGTAGAACATGTGAATGTACAATACCTTCCTTTCAGGATAGAGCTGGATGGTGCCCATCAGGTACTTGCCCAGAGCATCCAGACCCAGCATTTACTAACGTTTCCCATCTGATCATCCATCATTCAGCAGGAACTAATATCAGTGACGATTGGGCTGCAGTGGTACGTTCAATTTGGGATTTTCACGTGAATACTCGTGGTTGGTCAGATATCGGTTATAACTGGTTGATTGATCCAGACGGCGTGGTTTATCAAGGGAGAGGAAATGATTGGATTGGAGCTCATTTTTGTGGGGCCAACTCCAACACTATGGGTGTTTGTGTATTAGGAAACTTCACCACAGAAGAGCCTACAATAGATGCAGAAGAAAGCTTAAAAGAGCTTCTAGCATGGAAGAGCTGTGAGTCAAGTATTGATCCAGAAGGGGTGAGTTTTCATTCTTCTACAGGTATGGATTTGGATAATATATCAGGTCATAAAGATGGCTGCGCAACTGCTTGTCCAGGAGAAGCTTTTTATCCTTCTATTCCTGACCTTAGAGCAGAAGTAGCAGATTATATCGCCTCAAACTGCCAGACAACGGATGTCGAAATAGCAGATGGAGAATTTGCAAAAGTCAAGTATTATCCCAACCCAACCCAAGGGGAAGTTAAAGTAGAACTACCTGCCTCCTTTTCAGGAATGCGTTTAGAGTTAATTAATTTGTCTTCTAAAGAATTGCATAAAGCAGCTACTTTATCCCCTATAAGTGCTCATCAAACTTACAAACTTGATCTTACTCCTTACCCAGCAGGAATGTATCTAATTAGACTAGAAGGTAAAGGAAAAGATGCTGTATTTAAATTAGTCAAAAATTAAAAGTAAATATATAGAAAGGTTATCTACATTAAAAAATTAGTCCAATAAACGGAAAAATTTCGTTTATTTTCGAAATGAGCAATCCTAGAACAATGGGTTTGCTCATTTTTTTTATTAAAAAATGAAAGTTTTTTACAATACATATGTCATACTTAGGCAACCCTTTCAAAATAGTGGCACCAATATAATTGTAAACTGAAAATTAATCATCTTCTGATTTGAAGAAAGACGAACAACAAATCCTACTAGGCTGCTTGAAAAATGACGCTAAAGCACAGCGTACTTTGTACGAACAATACAAAGTACAGATGTTTAGGTTATGCCTTCGTTATGCACGAGATAGGCAAGAAGCAGAGGATTTATTGCAAGAAGGATTTATTACTGTTTTTAAAGATCTAAAAAACTATAGAGGAGTGGGAGCTCTTGGTGGCTGGATAAGAAAAGTAATGGTCAATAATGCACTACAGCACATCAGAAAAACAAAACATCGGTTCCAGTCTATTGATAGTGTTCAGTTAAATGAATATGAAGAAATTACCATTGATGAGGAAGATCAACCAAGAGTAAAAGAATTAACGAAATATCTACAATCATTGCCAGATGGATATAGAACTGTTTTCAATCTCTACGTGATTGAAGGATATACCCATAAAGAAATTGCAAAAGTGCTTTCTATAAGCGAAAGTACATCTAAAAGCCAGTTATTTAAAGCAAAAGGAATGTTGCGAAAGTTGCTTGAGAAAAGTATGATTTCGTGATGATATAATCCTAGTATATGCCTATGGAGGAGAATTTACAAAATGATGAGTTAGAGCGTTTCTTCAAAAATACATTTGAAGAGGCTGATCAATCTGCCGATGGTGATATTCCTTCTAATGATGTTTGGCTAGGAATAAAAAAGGGATTAAACCCTGCATCTACCAAAACGCCACTTGTGGTATTATTTAACCAATGGAAGTCAAGAGTAGCAGTACTTGCTATCTTCATTATAGCCGTAAGTCTATGGGGAATTTATATGCATCAATCAAATTTAGAGTATCAAATGACGAAACATCGTGATACACTTGATTTGATAGAGAAAAGGATGGATAAGATAGAGCGCTATGATAAAGAAAGAAGAAATGTAACGATTTATAAGGTTCCAAAAGAAATCTATGAATCACCATTAGTAGTCCAGGAAATGGATTTTGCGACAGCAAAAAAGAGCGTAATCATAGCTACTAAATCCCTCAAAAAACCATTAATTGAAGTATTGCGATATGAAAAAGACTTGGAGAATAAGCGTACTGAAAACACAAAGCCACCCCTATCCAAAGCAGCTGCTCCACAGAAAAATGAGTTAAAAGATGGAAGTGATCAAGAACAGCTAATCAATCAGCAAACGCAAAAGTTACTACAAAAAAGGAATAGTAAGGCATTTACTCCTTTTATACCATTACCAACTTTGATTCAAGAATTAGTAATTCAAGATACCGGGATCATATTACCTGAGGTGCTTCTTCCTGATAAAAAGCTTGGAACTAAGAACTGGAGCATTTTAGCAAGTTTAGGGCCTCAACTAGACGCTAGGCGGATCAAGCATATGGCTTCTAATATGGGCTTTGTAGAAAATGAAAACTATAATGGATACATGCTAAAGCTAAGTATCCAGAAAAAATTGAAGGCTAGGTTTGGGCTCAGTACTGGTATCAGTTATAGTCGTTTAAATCAAACATCAATGATAGATGAAAAGATTAATTTCCAAAGGGATCGAGAGCAGGAAGTGGGGGATGAGCTGCGTTCCAGCTATGTCTTAGGTTTATCAACACCTGTCAATGATGGTGAAATAGAAGTAGAATTGAATCGACCTAGAAATGCCCCTTCTCCGCAAAATGGAAAAGAAATCAATCTAGAGCTTGGATTAAGAAGAGATGTTACCTACTGGAGTGTTCCTTTAATGCTCGGATATGATTTGGTCAAAGCAGATAGAACAGACTTAATCCTGCAGTTAGGAATGTCTTGGACATTCTACGAAGAAGAACTAAAATTAGAGAGGATTAAAGCTAGAAACCTAGGGGCTATAAATCATCGAATAGGATTTAGAAATAGATCAAAGCAGATCAAAGATAATTTTGGAGAGTTGGTGTTAGGCTTGAATTGGAGCAGAGCTGTAGATAATAAATGGAGACTTCATTTGGCACCAAGCCTGAGAAGAGCCCTGCAACCACTCGTTGAAAATGAAAGGGCTATTATCAAAAATATTCAATTAAATGCCCAGCTAGGCATTAGCTATAATTTTTAAGAAAATGCTGCATATGTGCCGAATATGCAATTACAGAGGGTGTTAAAGGCTTCATGATTAGTGGAGCCTTTTTAATTGGATTTTATGGCTAAAGCCATTGTTACGTTAAAAAGTATTAAAATAAACTTTCTCTATGAATAGATACAATAAATGTAAAAGAGAATTCGATTAATAAAGGTCGGAAAGTAAAGAGCAGTGATGAAAGGAAAGAGCAGCTTTTCCAATGAAAAGGTTTTAGTTTTCATAGCTTTATATTTTATAGTATCCCCGCAGCTTTGCGGGGCTTTTTTGTTAGCATAGTGTTAAGTTTTATAAAGCTAGTAGAACTACAATAGATTATTTTTTAATATTGTGAATAAATCATACTCAGCAAAAGTATATTCTGAATATCTCCTTCTTGAAATACATTCTTAAAAAGAAGTAATACACTAAGCTGCCGATTAGAATTTCTGAAATAGAAATCATTTCTCGGCTCGCTATTGGCTGTCGAAATCATTATTTGATGGCATGATAATGAATTAGCTTGAATTGATCTAATTATTCAGTATCGCATATACTGCAAGATTAATAGCTATTAATGATACAGAGTAGATTAATCAAGTTGAACTTTAAGAGTTTTTTAAGAAAGCTAGGTGTTACTTTTTTTAAAATAGGTAGTCTTTAATGTATATACCTCAAACCAATTTTTTAAATTAAACAATTAACTATTATGCAAAAGTTTCTTTTGAATTTTGCAGTTTTTGCACTCGCTTTATCCACTGTATTTTTGACTAGTTGTGGAGGCGATGAAGATCCAATTGGAGGAACAGATGACCTTCCACCATTAGTGCGTTTTGAAACAGAAGCTGGCTTCTTGAATGGTGATGCTGATGTTATTGTGGGCGAATCTTTCAGCGTAAGAGTAAATTTACAGACTGGTGATGCACAATTGAAAACAATCACCGTTGCTCAGGATGGTTCTACCTCTCCATTGAGTGGTAGATTAGCTATTGTTAAGCCTGATGGCGGTTCTGACACGAACAACCCTCTTTTAATTCTTGCTGCTGCCAAAGATGGTGGTACTTATGATTTTACCATTTCTCCTGATGGTACAGAGGAAGTAGGTACAGTAAGAGCGTACACTTTCACAGTAGAAGATGACAACGGTTTAATGGATGCGATCTCTTTAAATATCACTTCTGTAGCGCCTCCTGGCACTCCTCTTGATATGACACTTTCTGGCGTTCTTTTGAACCAAGCTGGCCCTGCTGATACAGGTGGATTGAACCTAGAAGATGGCGTGGGTTCTGGTTCTGCTGATCCAGATTCTGAAATCCGTGATTTAGGTATTGATTGTACTATTGATCAAGAAGTTTCAGAAAACTGGCGTGCACAGTTCGGAACAATCAACGATGCTGTTATGGTAAAAGTTGATAAGTCACAGGTTGAAAACTTTGACTTCGATAACATCGATACTAAGGAAGCTATCTTAGCTGCTTTTGATTCAGCAAATGCTTTAGATGATGGTGTAAGTACTAATCCAAACTGTGATGAAACTGTAGTTACAGATGTATCTGGCGACCTTGCAGTAGATGATGTATTTGTTGTATTTGCTAATGATACTTACTACATGCTTCGTGTTGATGAAGTTAACTTCATCCACACACCAGATGTGCCAATCGGTGAAAGAAACTCTGACAATATTGTATTCTCTATCAAGTACTAGAACTTGACTTTAGATAAAGGATTATAATAAAAAGAGCATGATCAGTAACTGGTCATGCTCTTTGTATTTTTATAATATTGAAGAATCATTAATTTTGCAGGAAACAAAACATTGAATGATGAAGCGACACTTGCTGGTAGTATTTTTTGTTCTTTTTTGTGGTGGTTTGGCTTTTGGCCAATGTGATTTGGCGTATGATGTTATTGATGATTTTGATAGTACCCGAGTGGTAACTGCAGCCGCTGTCAATATAGGATATATGATTCCTAGTAAATATGAGATTGAAACAGGGGCTAAAATGGTGGAGGAAGCAAAAATCCTTTTCGGATTTACGCGAGAAGAGGAGGCAAGTACTTTCTTTATTACCTTAGTGACAATGGAAAGGAAAGTATTTAAGATAGGTACAGGCCATAATGTCCTATTCAAAATCGTTACGGAAGGATTTGAAGATGTAGTTGGTTTGTACAACAATCCGACTAGAGGAGAATTTGATCCCGCAACAAATATGCGTAAATATCATCATACCTGTTTGGTTCCTTTAGACGCTTTTTATCGCTTCGCCAATGGCAGCATTGAAAAGATCAGAATCAACTATGATGATTTTAAGAAGACCATTAAACTAACACCTGATCAGCAAGAAGCTATAAAAGAAGCTGTTCGATGTGTTGGAAAGGCAGCAGAGATGTACCCTGTTCGGCCATAGTCATTGTATACTTTCGTAAAAACTTTCTCTACTAAGACCTTCTAAGCATATGCATATGCTTAGAAGGTCTTCTTTTTATCCATGACTTTCGTCGAATAAAACCCTTTATTCATAGAGATATTTTAAAATCGCAGGTACTATGTATTGCATAGTACTACAATATTGCCTAGATTTGTGTTATGAAGAATGATAATTTAGAAAAGGTTAAGAAGCAGATGAAGCGAGGGGTTTTAGAAATGTGTATCCTTTCTATCATATCAGAGGGAGAAATTTATCCTTCTGATATTCTAGACAGATTAAAAAAAATAGGTCCAGAAATATTAGTTAAAGAAGGAACACTATATCCGCTTCTCACTCGACTTAAAAATGCGGGCATGCTGCAATACACTTGGCGTGAGAGTACCCAAGGCCCTCCAAGAAAGTATTATTCCATGACTGAAGAAGGAAAATTATTCCTAAATGGATTATTCCAAACTTGGAATCAGCTAGTATTGGCCGTTAATAACACTATTAAAATCTAACAATCAATGAATAAGGTATTCAATATTAATCTAGGAGGGTATCCATTTACGATTGATGAAGATGCTTTCGAACACCTGAATCGTTATTTACGAACGATTGATCAACACTTCAGAGATTCTGAAGGCCATGAAGAAATCATTAATGATATTGAGGCTAGAATGGCAGAGCTTTTTCAGGATAGATTAGGCAGTCGTCCAATAGTAACCTTAAAGGATGTTCAAGAAGCTATCTTGATTATGGGTACACCAGAAGAGTTTGGTGCGGAAGCAGTTGAAGAGGAACCTCTATCAGAAAAAAAGACTTACGAATCAAAACGTTCGTCACGATCTACTTATAAGACTGGAAAGCGTTTGTTTAGAAACCCAGAAGATGAAGTCCTAGGTGGTGTAAGTTCTGGGGTAGCTGCTTATTTTGGTATTCAGGATCCTATTTGGGTACGCATTGCTTTTATCATTTTAACAGTGGTATCAGGCGGAATTGGTATTCCTTTATATATTATCCTTTGGTCAGTATTGCCAAAGGCAGAAACTGCTGGCGACCGCTTAGCTATGCGCGGTGAACCTATCAATGTTTCCAATATCGTTAAGATTATCGAAGAGGAAGTGGAACATATTTCTTCAAAGGTTACTGAATTTGGAGAAGAGCTAGGCAGTAAAAAAAAAAGGGCGAAACAGAAGGAGAAGCAGAAAGAGTACTCCGTAGAGGACTGGTACATCTAGGCAACTTTATTCGTACAATTGTTAGATTTGTTTTCCGAGTTTGGCGTCCTATTTTGATTGTTGTAGCTATTGCGCTCATCATCGCTTTTGCGGTGATGTGGTTAGGGTCTATGTTTGGCTTGTTTTATACCATGCCATTTTATGATTACATCTTGCCAGATCGTCCATTTATCAGTGTTCTCGGAATTTTAAATGTAGTTGTATTAATAGGTATTCCAATATTAAGTATGATTCTGTTGATTGTACGTTTAGTATTTGGAATGCGAATAAGCAAATACTGGCGAACAGGTAAATGGATTTTTTACAGCTTGAATATCGCTAGTTTATTCTTTATCGGAACACTAATCTTAAGAGAATTTTCGATAGGTAATACCTTAGATGATCGCAATACTTTAGTAATCGAAAATACACAACCTTTACAATTAGAACTAAAAGAAGATCCTTACCGACATGCTTTATTTCAGTTTGGGCCTCGCTTAAAGTTTACAGAAGAAGCCTTAATTTCTAAGTATATCAGTTTGGAAATTTTAAAATCACCCGACTCTACATATTTTGTTGAAAAAGTATTGTTTTCAAGAGGTAGGACAATGCGGGAAGCTAGAGAATTAGCTGCCCGTATTGAATACCCTTTAATGGTCGAAGGACAAAGACTTGAAATTCCTTCGTCTTTCCTGATCGAAGAAGGGGACAAATTTAGAGGGCAAAATGTGAAGTTAAAGATATACATTCCTGAAGGAAAGCACATTGTTTTTGGCGAAAGCCTAGAGCCATTTGCATGGCATATTTTCTGGGAAAGATACATTCCATTCTGGGAAAATTATAATGAGCGATTTACAATGACAGCGGATGGCCTCAAATGTTTGGAGTGTACTACTAAAGAGGATAAGCCTATTTCTGAAGAGGAACTTGAGACGATACCGATGGATGAAATAGATAGTACAGGACAGATCGTTGAACCTGTTATTGAAGAAGATAGTATATAATTGTTAGTTGTTGTTGGTTTTCGAGTGGCATCGACTAGCGGATGATGAATATTAAATTAATGATTAATAAAAAGGCCTCAAAGTACTAATGAGGATATTTACACAGCATCTTCTAGTTTATTATTTTGTGGGCATCGGATGTTCCTTACATAAAAGTCCAAATGCAAAATCTTCGAGTAGTTGTTCTACTGCCTGAAGATTTTCATCTGGGCTTTCAATTTTGATATCGGTAAGTGAAGGTAGGTGAAGACCATAATAAATATGATTATTAGCCATTTCTAGCAGTGTACTTGCTAGTGCTCTAGGATATTTATAGTTAGGTTTTAACTCCTCAATAATATCCGCAATTTTTTTGTTTAAAGCCTTATAAGTAAGGAAGAATCCATGTTCATTTTCTTTATCTACTTCTTTAGTGTGGTAGGCTTTAGACGCTTCTGCCACAACAATTCTGTGTAAGACATCCTCATCTACAAACTCAATAGACGTATTTCGTCGGCTTGTATCTACAATAGCAGAAATGGCTATCTTCAATTTTTGCTTAGGATCACTAATGTTCATTGTATTATAATCAATCCTGAAGCGCATCCACTCCCAGTACCAGCATAATAAATAAAGGAGTAATAAATGCTTATTTTCGAAATAACGATATACAGAAGCCTCTGTGGAGCCAATTCGCATGGCTAACTTCTTGAAAGTAAAGCCTTCAAATCCAATTTCATCAATCAGGAGGATAGAATGTTGAATAATTTTTCTTCCTAATTTTGTATCTTGTGGATCGCGAATATAGAGCTTTTCATTAAGCTTAATTTGAATGCTTATCGCCATAATCTTTCGTTTAAGCAAGCCAAAAGTTGGGCTGTTTATAAAAAAGTGTTCTTTTTAAGAAAGGCACGTCCTACACAAGTCAATGCATTGTAAACATCAAAAATAAGTAGAATTCATCATAATATATAGTATTACTTTATTTTATAAAAGTAATTACTTAAACAAATTGGTTTATAAAATAAATTTTGGCAAAAGGTAGGTCAATATCAGATCGAAAGTAGTTAATTATTATAAATAAGAAGACTGATTTGAAAACATTATACCAATTTTTAGGACCTTCAATTGATTCAAAAAAGATTAAGTGTATATAATAGTATTGCTCTTTTAGCGAAAGCATAAAAGCAGTACCAGTTCTTCGATTTTAGAAAGATAAAATAGCCCTATTCCATTATTTCTTTTGCTAAAGATGACTTTTTAATAGGGCTTCCAATATAAACTAATCGATATTCTTGATCAATAGGAAGGTCGATTTGATCAGTGTCTTTAGGTAGAAAAAGAATTTTATCATTTCCCACTTTTACAAATACTGGAATACACTTTGAAAGGCCTTCTAATTTATCGATAAGTTGTTGTAACTCATCTATAGAAGTAAATACCAATTCATGAAGCTCCCCGGATTCTCTTATAGCTTCACTGATATTAATAAAATCAGCCGTATAAGAAAGAATACCCTGATCAGGAAGATTTTGTGTCGGTGTTTTTAACTCTTCCGGAGTAATAAGGCGGAATGCTCCATTTTCTCCAAAAATTTTGTGGTACTTTTTGACAGCGTAATTATTGACGTCGCTACTGCTTGTCATAGCGATTAGATATCCCATATCTAGTAGCTCAAGCTTATCGTCGATATCGTCCTGATAGATATTGACTTGTAATGCATCAATACCTAAGGACTTTACTTTTTGAATGCTTTTTTCATTATTATCAATAACAACAACATGCCTTTTGTTATGATGCAGGTAATTGGCAATTGCTCTAGATGCTGCATTGGAGCCAACAATTAGAATACCGTCAGAAGTCTCTAGCGTAACCCCAAGGAGCTTGGAGACTACTCTAGCTGTGGTGGCATTTAAAAGAACGGTTCCGAGCACGATCATAAATACCAAGGGTGTAATATATTCTGCACCCTGAACTCCATCATTGACAAGGGTGATCCCAAATAGAGAAGCAATACCAGCAGCGACAATACCTCTAGGACCTACCCAAGAAATGAATAACTTTTCATTAAAGGAAAGTTCAGAATTGTTCGTACTTATAAATACGCCTAAAGGACGAAGAATAAGTATAACCACTCCGAATAATGCTAGGGATCGCCAATCCCTAAAGACGATATTTAGGTCTTTCATATCAATATTTGCGGCTAATAATATAAAAAGTATGGAGATAAGTAAAACGCTAAGGGATTCCTTGAAATAGAGAATTTCCTTTAGTCGAGGGACTTCGAGATTACCCAAAACCATTCCCATGACCACCACTGAGAGTAGGCCTGATTCATGCTCCATTGCGTCGGAAAAAACGAATACGCCTAATACAGCAGCAAGTGTGAATACGTTGAGTAAGTAATGTGGAATGAGCTCATATCGGATTAATTGATAGAGTGCATAGGCAGCAGTTGTCCCAAGTGCAAGTCCAATAAAGATGATTTTTGAAAAAGAGAAAAATGCATGAGAAGTGAAGTTCATTCCTCCTTCTGCTGAACGAATAAATTCGAATACTAATACAGCAACCAAAGCACCGACAGGGTCAATCAAGATACCTTCCCACTTTAGTACAGTCGCTACATTTCTATTGAGTGGAACATTCTGCAAAATTGGAGCGATTACGGTTGGACCAGTAACGATAATAAGGCCCGCAAAAAGGAAGGAAATTTGCCAGCTAAGTCCCATAATGAAATGAACTGTAAGTCCTGCACCTATAAAAGTAGTAATAGAACCTATGGTAATAAGCTTAACAATGACGGATCCTACATTTGTAATTTCTTTTCGCTTCAATGTCAAGCCACCTTCAAAAAGTATAATACCAATAGCAAGGGATACAAAAGAAAAAAGGTACTGATCAGGGAATATGCCGCTATGGTTTTGATTGTAAATGGGCTCTAATAGCTTTTGTCCGTCCGCTGTCCAAAGTGTGGAAAGGGGGCCCACTATCAAACCAATCAAGATGAGTGGAAGAATGGCGGGGATACGTATTTTCCAAGCTAACCATTGCGCAATAATTCCTAAAATAATGATTCCTGCTAGTTCTGTCATGTAGTCAATTTAAAAGGGTTGATTCCTATAGAAGCTTCCTAAAAAATAGCTTTTAATTATGCTGATTTGGAGGCTAGCTTACTTTTCTTTAAAGAAAAGCTTTGGTCATACTCTCCTTTAATTAGTTTGCTCGAAACGATGCCTGCTGTCAGGCTGGAATTGATACAATAAAATTTCAGCCAAAGGCTGACAGCTTTACGTTCCGTCAAAAATCATGCGTAGCTTTCCTTTTGTTAATTACTCATAATTTTCGAAGGAACAATTTTATTGTACAAGCAATTTTGTCTAGCCGCTTAATTAAGTAACAGCTCAAAATAATCAAATATAAATGACCGTATCTTTTTCTGTAAGTCTTCATTTCCGAAATCATCACCATGCTAGGGCATAGCTTAGCTTTCGGAGCCTTGATTTACTCAATAATATCTCAGTCGTTACCAATCATTATTTTTGATCTATTACTTAGAACAATCTTCCCCCTATTTTCTGTTCAGTAATCAGTCAAAATAGTGCAAAATTTGTCAAATCAAGTTATAGGCTTTCTGCTTGGTCTGAAAATTTGCTCAAAAAAAAAGATCAGAAAAGAAAAAGACTGTAAATTTGTGCTCCTTTTTGATTCCTTTAAATTCGAAAAATGAGTTTTTTAGAAGAGCTGAATAGAAGAAGAACCTTTGGTATTGTGAGCCATCCTGATGCCGGTAAAACGACCTTAACAGAAAAATTGCTGCTTTTTGGAGGTGCTATACAGGTGGCAGGGGCTGTTAAATCCAATAAAATCAAAAAAAGTGCTACTTCAGATTTTATGGAGATTGAGCGGCAGAGAGGAATTTCGGTAGCTACTTCTGTTATGGCTTTTGAGTATAGAGGGGTAAAGGTGAATATTCTTGATACACCTGGTCACCAAGATTTTGCAGAGGATACTTTTAGAACACTGACAGCAGTAGACAGTGTGATCGTTGTTATTGATGTGGCTAAAGGGGTCGAAACCCAGACAGAGAAACTGGTTAAGGTTTGTCGAATGCGCAAAACCCCCATTATTGTTTTTATCAACAAACTGGATAGAGAAGGTAAAGATGGATTTGATCTTTTAGATGAAATCGAAGAAAAGTTGGGCTTAAATGTACGCCCAATGAGTTGGCCTGTAGGCATGGGGCAACGCTTCAAAGGCGTATACAGCATGTATGAAAAAAAGTTGGTCTTATTCCGCCCTCACAGTAAGCAAGATGATGAAGATATGGTGGAAATTACTGACTTATCTACAACCAAATTAGAGGAGCTAGTTGGTGAAGAAGCTGCTGCTGAGTTGAGAGATGAGGTGAATATGATTGAAGAGGTCTATCCTGAATTTGTAGTACAGGATTACCTCGATGGTGAAATTTCACCTGTATTTTTTGGGAGTGCTATCAATAATTTTGGCGTAAGAGAGCTATTAGATTGCTTTATTGACATTGCTCCGGGCCCTTTAGCTCGAATTACAGAGGAACGTACAGTGGGGCCAAAGGAAGATAAATTTGCTGGCTTCGTGTTTAAGATTCATGCTAATATGGATCCTAAGCATAGAGATCGAATTGCTTTTTTGAGAATTTGCTCCGGAACTTTTCAACGGAATACCAATTATTTGCACGTCCGTCAAAATAAAAAAATAAAATTTTCTAATCCTACTTCCTTTATGGCAGCCAAAAAGACAGTGGTTGATGAAGCTTACCCAGGGGATGTCATCGGTTTATATGATTCTGGAAATTTCAAGATTGGGGACTCCTTGACAGAAGGAGAAATATTGCACTTTAAAGGTATTCCAAGTTTTTCACCAGAGCAGTTTCGATATGTCAATAATACAAACCCCTTAAAAGCAAAGCAATTAGCAAAGGGGCTATCACAGTTGATGGATGAAGGCGTTGCTCAGTTATTTACTAAAGAATTTGACGGAAGAAAAATTATTGGTACGGTTGGTGCCCTTCAGTTTGATGTAATTCAATATCGGTTAGAACATGAATATGGCGCATCTTGTAGTTACGAGCCGGTCAATTTACACAAAGCGTGTTGGGTAGAGGCTAATGATGATAAATCTCTAAAAGAATTTTTAAGTAAAAGAAAGCGGGATATTGCTAAGGATAAAGACGGCCATTTAGTATTCTTGGCGGAATCTGCATGGACTTTAAAAATGGCGCAAGACAACTTCCCCGATATTCAATTCCACTTCCAAAGTGAGTTTTAGAGAGTGTTTAGGAATTTGTTCTTTCAGCCGATCTTTTTGATCATTAGCTATGATGAGGCCAAATATTATGATTTTAGCTGTAGCCAAATATTTGTTCTTTGAACAAATGATCAACCTATTAGTGGCAATATAAAGCCAAATCATCAATTCCAAATAAGCGCGAACACTTTATTAGTTGCTTAATTTTTGTTTACATTGAATTTACATAAAATTAACACTATCTTTGCATTTCTTAAAATGGAGAGATAAGGTCCATGCAACAAATTAGAATAAAAGATGATTCAACTATAGGCTTAGGGTTAGTGGCACAAGCTTACCTTCAAACCTACGTGAAGAAAAAATTATCTATCAGTAGAAAAATACTTTCTAAAGAGAGACTATCTTATCAAAAAAAATTTAAGGAGCTTCTTGAACAGGATAATGTTGAATTTAACACTCATTCTGACAAACTCAAGGATGGCCTACCCTACATTACACTTCATATTTCTAAAGAGAAGGTTAAGAAAAAGGATGTAAAGAAAAAGCATTACTATCTTACCTACAAAGACCCAAAATCTTTAATTGAAAAAAATCCAGGAAAACTAATTGAAGTAATCAAAAAGGATATCCTTATATTTATAGGTAAAGAGTTGAAATAGAAGATCAGATTGATCAAAACAGACAGGATCATGATAGCATTTGCACTATATAACCTCAAAGGGGGAGTAGGAAAAACTACTTCATGCGTGAACTTGGCTTACCTTGCAGCAAAGGAAGGTTATAGAACATTGGTCTGGGATGTTGATCCACAAAGCTCCGCCACCTTTTATCTAAGAAAATCAGAGGGTTTGAATGGGAAAGCAAAAAAATTGTGGGAAGATCCTAATCAATTTTCTCATTTGATTGAAGCTACTGATTATGATAACCTCTTCATTATTAGGGGTGATTTGAGGAATAGAAATATGGATTTAATGCTTTCTGATCTGGAAAAATCAAAGAGCCAGTTCAAAAAAATGTTAAAAACCATCAAGAACCAATTTGATTATGTTTTCATAGATTGCCCCCCAGTTTTAGGTTTATTGGCTGAAAATATTTTTCGGTCGGCTCATTTTGTTTTACTTCCACTTATTCCAACAACCCTTTCTAAAAGAGCATTGAAGCAAGTGAATAAATTCTTTGTGGATCACTTGTATGATACAAGGAAAATTGTCCCATTTTTCACGCAAGTAGATAAGCGCAAAAAATTACACAAGGAAATTATGACCGCTTTTAAAGAGCAACGACTAAAGCACCTTCGTTCGAATATCCCTTATTCTTCTACCGTTGAAAGAATGGGAGTCAATCAATCGCCTATCCATACCTTTTCTTCCTCTTCTATCCCAGCTCAGGCTTACCGAAATTTATGGCAAGAATTGAAGTGGCTTAGAAAACTTAAGCAGTTGGCTTAATACGCTGATAAGCATTAGCGATCGCTGCGCCGAGCCGAGCATTATTTAGCACCAATTGAATATTAGCTTTCAGACTCTCACCTTGTGAAAGCTCTTTTATTCTTCCTAATAAAAAGGGAGTTATTGCTTTCCCTTTGATTTCTTTTTCTGCCGCTTCTTGTATGGCTTGCGCTATGTTTTTTTGAATATTAGTGTACTCCATTTGGAATTTATCCGGAATAGGATTCGCCACGAGAAGGCCTCCATTCAGACCTAAATTCCACTTCGCTCGCATAATAGCAGCGACTTCTTCGGGGGTATCGATAGATCGGTCCACTTTTAGACCACTTTTCCGAGTGTAAAAGGCAGGGAATTCTTTTGTTTGATAACCTAATACTGGTACACCATGGGTTTCAAGGTACTCTAATGTTAAGCCTAAATCCAATATCGCTTTTGCTCCAGCGGAGACAACAGCTACGTTCGTTCGAGCCAATTCTTGTAGATCCGCTGAAATATCCATACTACTCGTGGCACCTCTATGTACACCACCAATACCTCCTGTAGCAAATACTTTTATACCGGCGAGTGCACTAATGATCATTGTAGAGGCAACAGTGGTTGCTCCATGGCTTTTTTGGGCTATCGCTATGGGCAAGTCTCGACGACTTATTTTTGGGATATGCTTTCCTTGCTCCCCTAGGTAAGCTATTTCTGCTTCGTTTAGGCCTACTTTTAGTTGCCCATTAAGAATTGCAATACTGGCGGGTACTGCATTATGTGCTCTTAGGGTTTGTTCAACTAGATTGGCTGTTTGGGCATTTTCTGGGAACGGCATACCATGAGCAATAATAGTTGATTCAAGTGCAACAATTGGACGATTGTCACTTTTTGCATCTTGAACCTCTTCTGAATAGATAATATATTCTTGCATTTGAAGTATTATTTAGGTTGTAAGCCCATAACCGTGCCTGCCGGCAGGCTGGAATTGGTACAATAAAATTTCAGCCAAAGGCTGATAGGGTAAGGGCTCTCCAATAATCGTGTATAATTTTACTATTGTCAGCAACTTCTATATTTAGCTTGACTATTTTATTGTACAAGCAATTTTGACTGGCCGCTTAGAAAAAAGGCCAAGAATTGTTTTAAGCAAGTGAACTACTTTCCATCTTCTAATTTTTTTGCTAAAAAATCTTCTTCGTTCACTGAACTAGGCGCCTTTGTTAGGAACAAAGATGGATTAAATTTTTATTTAATGATAATTGAATGCAACATCCAGCAATATTCATTAGCCTATGTGTAAATTTTGTTCAAAGGGAAAATCAATGATTTGAGCCTGCCTACCGGTAATGGTAGGGTTATGGCTAAGGCTTCGTGATGGAGTTTAGCGAGCTAAGTGACTAATCTAATCGGATACTATGGCTCTTAACGTATTGGTTTTTAGGCAGTAAGAAATTGAAATGTGCTATTAAATAACTTAATAGCTTTTTGGTAGATACAAAAAAATCAGCTCAGTGAGTGGCTTTTGATAAATTATTACTTTAGCACTTCATTCATTAAATCTTTGAAACTACTAGCATCCTTGAATTGTCGGTCTTGATAGGTGGTAGCTCTAAATTTTAAATTAAAAACTTGGTCGTTTTTTAATAAAATTTCTATCAGTATATTGCCAAACTTCTGATCTATTTGACCTGCTTGAGCTAGGTTAAGACGCGGCTTTAGATAATGCTTATCTACCGTTTCCACCCAATTGGGGCGATTATATGTCCTTGAGTCTGAAATTTGTACCCTATATCCTAGTATTGCCACTTGTTCTTTTAAATAGTCAAAAAAATGAGTGACATCTCTTTTGCTGTACTGTGTTTTATGAAAATGGACAACAAAGCCTTTTGAGGAAGGTGTATCTAGGAAATCTAAAGCCTCATCAATGTCATTCGGTGCAACTCTAGAAAATGCATACTGATCGTGTAGCCAATCTAATAATCTTCTACACACCAAAGTTTTTTTCCAATGCTGATAATCTTCTTTTTCAGCATCACTACGTTCGATAAGTTTATGTATCAATGGATTGGAAGGTGAACTTTGTTCTGCTTCTTTGAACAAACTCTTGAAGTAATCCCAGAATCCTGCCATGAGTATTTTTTGCATTAAACAGCATGTAAAGCGATAAGTTTTTAATTTCCTTTACTTCATATGATCTGTAAGGCTTATTCTTACCTTTGCTCAAAATTTAAAAGACATGAAACGATTAGAACATATTGGTATAGCGGTTAAAAACTTAAAAGAAAGTAATGCGCTTTATGCTAAATTATTAGGAAAGCCACATTATAAAATCGAGGAAGTAGCATCAGAATTTGTAAAGACCTCCTTCTTTCAAATTGGTGAATCAAAGATTGAATTGTTAGAAGCAACTGCGCCTGAAAGTGCGATTGCCAAGTTTATTGAAAGGAAAGGAGAGGGTATGCACCATGTGGCTTTTGAAGTAGAAGACATTCATGCGGAAATGGAACGTTTAGAAAAAGAAGGTTTCCGGCTATTGAATGAAAAGCCGAAAAGAGGTGCTGATAATAAATTGGTTTGTTTTATTCATCCTAAAAGTGCAAATGGCGTATTAGTAGAGCTTTGCCAAAGTATAAAAGAGTAGTTATGGAATTATTATGGTACCATTATGTTATAGCTATCGTTGGTAGTACTATTGCTGGGTGCATCAACACCCTTGCGGGAAATGGCTCTGCCATTACGCTAACGATTTTGACGGAAGTCTTAGGCCTACCAGCTAATATGGCGAATGGAACCAATAGGGTAGGAGTGGTGACTCAGAGTATGGCGAGTACTTATGCCTTTTATCGCAATGGGAAATTACAAGTTAAGCGTAGTGCACTATACATTGTTTTGATTACCATTGGTGCAATTGCAGGAGTTATTGTGGCCGTTTGGGTGAGTAATGAACAATTTAAAGCAGTGTTTCGCTTCTTGATGATCATTATGCTATTTGTGATTTTGGTAAAGCCCAAAAGGTGGCTTAGAGAGACAGATTATCAGAATA
>JAKVCU010000068.1:36795-65368 GCA_022448955.1 Saprospiraceae bacterium | reverse complement strand
ATTTCAGTAACTTTATCTGATTCACAAAGGATATCTAGCTGCAATCTAGCAATGTAATCCGAATCGTAAACACTTCCTCTGTAGACAAGCGTTTCTCCTTTTTGAAGGCCAAAACCCTTTACGTCCTTCAAGGTGAAAAAGTTGACTCCAATCTTCGCTAAGGCATCTCGAATCGCATCGAATCGAGATAAACGAATGATTGCTTCTATTTTTTTCATTTTGTTTCCGTATTTTTAAGTTTCTGTAGGTAGAGGCCTTTTCCTAACGATAATATCAATCGCTATTCGATTGTTGATTACGCTTGTAAAAGTATAACTTGTTGGAACTTCTGCCTAACTATATTTTTGAAGTGCTGTTATATTCAAGCACCACCCTTTCCAATATAAATAACTAAAAATCAATCAGATAAGAAATCAACTTTTGTCATGCTCAATGCTCAAAAAGATCAACTTTTTTTATTGGTAAAATCGCTAAATAAGGCAGAGAAACGCAATTTCAAGCTTTATGCTAAGCGTATTCAAAGTGGTGGTGATGCCAAATTTCTGCAGCTTTTCGATATTATCGATAAACTGAATGAATACGATGAAGAGATTATCCTCAAAAAACTAGTCGATACTCAAAAAAAACAGTTGTCTAATTTAAAAAGGCACCTCTACAGACAAATTCTTACTAGCCTTCGACTCATTCATATCCAAAAGAACATTGATATCCAAATTCGTGAGCAAATAGATTTTGCTCGTATCCTGTATGGGAAGGGGATGTACATGCAAGCACTAAAAATATTAGAACGTATTAAAAAAATAGCCGTCGACAATCATCAAGATATTCTTCATTTAGAAATCTTAGAATTCCAAAAGCTTATTGAAGCACGACACATTACTCGATCTAGAGCGATAGAAAACAAAATGGAAAACCTCTTGAATGAATCACTCAGACGGAGCTCTATTACGCATGAAACCAGCAGACTTTCCAACTTCAACATTCAAATCCATGGCTTATATATTGAATTTGGACATGCCAGAGACGAAAAGGAAAGAAAATGGGTAAAGGAGTACTACCATAAAAATATACCTAAGGAACTTTCTGTCTCTAGAACCACCTTCTTTGAAAAAGCACATTTGTATCAGGCCAATATGTGGTACCACTATATTTTGCTTGATTTTAAACGTAGCGCTAAAAGCGCTCGCCAAATTGTAAATCTATTCTATATTGATCCACAAATGCGAGAAAAAGATCCTGATCTTTATTTCCGAGCATTGTATTATTTACTCACCTTTTTATTCGTAAATAAACAAATAGCGGATTTTAAGCACTTTTTAAACGAATTTGAGTCCATTTATGATCAATTACAAGAAGATTTGACCCCTAATTCAGAAATGTTGGCCTTTATCTATTTGTATTTGTCCAAACTAAACTTTCACCTTCTTCAACAAACTTACCAACAAGGACTCAATTTAGAGGAGGAGATTATGTCGCGTATCCATGAGTTTGAAGGAAAAGTTGATATCCACCGCCTATTACTATTTCGCTACAAGCTCGGATATCTCAAATTTCGGCAGGAAAAGTATGATGAATCTTTAGAATATATCAATGAAATCATTTTGCTCAAAGGCATGAGCCTACGAGATGATTTGCTATTGAACGCTAAATTATTGCAGGTCATTTGTCATTTCGAGCAAGAAAATTTCAGCTTAGTCGATTATCTTATCCCTTCTCTTTCTAGACAACTTAAAAGATCAAAAGAAACTAGTAAAACACAGATAGTCATCTTAGAAGGACTCAAAGCCTTAAATAAGTCACACCAAGTAGAATATGAAGCTATTTTTAAAAAGCTAGCACAAGATTTACAAACCTTAACAGCTGATCCATTTGAAACCAAGGCTTTTATTTATTTTGATGCTTCTCCTTGGATCAAACAACATCGACTAAATCATTTATGGTCTTAACACGAAAAAATATCTGCTTTTGATACTTGCCCTTTATTTTTTTCGATATTTGAGGAAATTTAATGCTCTACCGCATGAATGCTAGTTTTCCTCAAAAAATTATTTCTCTATTTGCTTTCTTTTTTTGCTTATGCAAAATAAGTGCACAAACTACTGATTCACTCGACTTTCAGCAATGGAGTATTCCTTTTGATTGGATCGAATCCTTTTTGCAAGATACAGACAGCGAAGGAACTTTTGACTTTAACACATTTTTTGATCAACTAGAATTGTATGCACAAAATCCAATCAACCTAAATAAAGCAACAGAGGAAGAATTATATGATTTAGGCTTATTATCAGATGTTCAGATTATTAACTTTCTCAACTATCGTGCTCAAGCAGGAGATTTGATCGCCATTTATGAATTACAAGCTGTTCGAGGCTTTGATTTACAAACTATCCGGAGAATTCTCCCCTTTATCAGTTTAGATGCAAAATCAAAGCAATATCAAAAGTCTATCACTTCAATGCTAAGAGAAGGGCAAAATGAATTATATGTTCGTTGGTCTAGATTTTTGGAACAACAAAAAGGATTTCGGGTGGATGCTAGTAATCCATACTTAGGCGACCCCAACCAATTGTATATTCGATACAAACATAGCTATAGTAATAAGTTGAGTTATGGAATTACGGCAGAAAAGGATAGAGGAGAAGAATTTTTTAAAGGAAGTAATCCTAATGGATTTGACTTTTACTCGGCTCATATTTTCTTAAGAGATTATACCCCTTGGTTGAAGGAAATTGCCGTTGGCGATTTTAGCCTCAATATGGGTCAGGGCCTTTTAGCTTTGACTGGTTTTAGCAGGGGAAAAGGAGCTCAAGTAAATAGTATAAAGAGATCAGGCCCAATATTAAAGGCGTATACTTCAGTAAATGAAGTGAACTTCATGCGTGGATTAGGCTCGACCCTTAAGTTGGGTAATGTCGAATTTACGGCTTTTTATTCTACTCGCGGAATTGATGGTAATATCATTGCACAGGATACAACTGATTTGGATGAAGATCTTCGCTTTATTTCTTCTCTCGATCGTTCGGGTTTACATCGTACAGCAACAGAAATCGCCAAAAAAAATAGCATTCAATTACAAAGCATTGGTGGAGTAATAAAGTATAAAATACAAAATGCACACATTGCTATTAATGCCATTTACAACCAATTGGATGGTGACCTCGCTCGCCCATTAGCCCCTTATGCAAATTTTCGATTTACTGGAAATCAATTATTTGGCGTAAGCACCGACTATTCTTATATCTATAAAAATATCAATTTCTTTGGAGAAACTGCTTATTCCGAAAATGGTGCACTCGCTACCCTTAATGGGCTACTTGTAGGTTTAGATCAAAAGGTAGACTTATCCTTATTTTACCGTTATTATCCTCGCAATTATCAGTCTTTCTTTGCTGCACCTTTGGGCGAAATCCGCAATGGTACAAATGAGACAGGTATTTATATGGGGCTAGAAATCAGACCCCATCCAAACTGGCGACTGGCAGCCTATATTGATATGTGGGAAAATCCTTGGCTACGCTTTAATGTGGATGCACCATCACAAGGGCATGAATACCGTGTCAGGCTCACTTATTTCAAGAAGCGAAAGTTTGAAGCTTATGTAGAGCTAAGAGATGAGGTTAAGGCGATTAATCTACCAGATAATGAAACAAAGCTCAACCAAGTTATTCCTAACCGTACTTTCCAAACTAGAATACACTTTGGCAATAAGGTATCCAAAGCTTTAGAACTACGAACTCGTTTGGATGTGGGATTTGCAGACAATCAAATCAATGCTTATCAAAGAGGTTTTGTATTATATCAGGATGTCATTTATCGTCCAATTGGATTTCCACTATCCTGCACGACACGATTTGCCATTTTTGATACCGATAGTTTCTCTGCACGCTACTATTCTTTCGAAAATAACTTGATCTACGCCTTCTCCGTACCTGCTTATTATAATCGAGGCACTCGTTTTTACTTCAATATTAGATATAAAGGTATTCGAAACCTAACAGTAGAAGCAAGGTACGATCAAACATTCTGGACCAATGAAGATTCTTTTGGAAGTGGTGGAGAAGAAATTGATGGACAAACCCGATCAAGAGTAAGCGCACAATTGATTTATAGATTTTAAACACAAACGAGGATTTACTCCTAAGAATAAATCCCCGTTAATAAGGCAAGCGAACACATCGCGTCGCTCAACCGCCTACCCTTGCTGCGTTTCCACCCTGGGGGAGTTCAGCAGGAGCTGACCGTGTGCCGCTCACCGGGCGCAAATATATGTTAAACCCGATAATATTCAAAGTCTTTTTCAAATTTATTTATCCTTTGGGATAATTTCTGTTTTTTCGCCGAAGAAGTGAACAAACTGCTGCATGGCAGCGGCCAATTCTGTATTCTGGGTGGCTTTATAGTAGGTATCTGCCATGGCGCGTAAGGTTTGGAAAAAGAAACGATCCATCTCTACCACTTGCATATCTTTTGTCCAGATATCCAACTTCACAGAATCTAGCGAATCTCTATCAAAAAACGCTAAAAGCATAGCCTTTGCCTCATGCACTTTCTTGCCACTTGGGTCATCATCCGCTTTCCATCTAATATTTTCTGGCAAATTTTCTTTCCCAATACCAACTTCTATATTGATCTTATGCTTTTTCTCTATCTTACTCATGAAGAATTTGTTATTAATTAATAGTTAATGGCATAAAGCTGATCTCACCCTATGACACAGCCGCAAAAGTACAAAACTACTTTTGAACCTCTAAATCATAATGACTCGCAGCAATTCCTCCCCATATCCCTAATCCTCCTTCAATATTCGTTCGAACTCTTGTATAATTAGAAAAAGGTCCTTGATTAGATAAATTAAACTCCAAGGTACTCCAAAAATCAAAATGGGCTTGATCTAATGTCATCCAACGGATACTGATATCATCTCCTACTCGGAATAAACCAAAGGTTGCAGGATCAATTTCTTCCGCATCTACAAAAGGTTCAGCCTTTTGAAGTGGGAACTGAAAGGCTTGTCCATTAAATAATCGATCATCGGTAACAGAAGCGAAAGGCTTTTGATATCCCTCTAAGTTGACTTGCGTCAAATACTGATAAAAATTAACTTCTTCTGGGTCATAAATAAATCCTCGTAATTGAGCCAACGTATCATTAGGTTCACCTGGTGGTTCCACAAACCAAAGAGAATCGATGGGCACATGAAATGGAATGGTGGTAGTAGCAGATAACTCTTTATCCACCGTTTTGATGCTCAAATCATAGGTTTGACCTTCCTCTCCGTTTAGCGAAAGCGAAAGATCAACATACGCACAAAATTCAATGGTATCTAACTCAAGTTCAAGGAATGAAGTTACTAGATCAATTAACGCTTCAGGCAGTTCACTCAAGCAAACCTCGATCAGTTCTACCTTCTGCCCATTATTGCTCACTATTATCTCCGCGTCATGAATATACGACTCGGCCAATTGCCCGGGCCCTAACTCACTAAAAAAGGGAAAATTCTTACGTAAAATCACATAGGTGGGACGAGGACGGTCACTAGCTTCAATATATCCCTCTACCACAATTTCCTCAGAAGCAGTAATGATATCTGGAGTGAATTCTTCTTCACAAGACAGTAAAATGAATAGGAACAACAAAAAAGCCAACAAGCGCATTCTTCTTTTTTTAAACAAAACAAAAAGAAGCGGAAATTGGTTGCTGGCTTTTTGACAATACTTATTCAAATGAAATTATTCCAATTCTATCTTTGAATCTTGAACGACCATAAATAAAAAATTGCTGTTCATTTACAGCTCTTATGAACTTCGGAGCCACTAATATTCCGTCTTTATGCGCTGAGATCAATTGTATTTCCTCCGTTTGTCCATCGCTATCAATTTCTAGTAGATAAGTTCCGTTCTTTCTTACCGTTTCATCTAGTGGTATCTTAAATACCTCTCTCCTATTGTCATTAAAAATTACTCTGACGAGATCCTTTTCACAAAATGCTGCAAATGAATGCCTATTAAACCAAGGATCAATAACTACACCTTTATTAACAGGTACCGTCCATTCTAGTTTCCCCTCTTGATTAATACAACTAATGATCAAATTGGAAGTGATGTGGTAAGTATTCCCATAAACATATTCTCCATTATTATCTATAAAGGGCTTTCCCTTTTTTACGTATTGTTCAATAAACAAAATAGACTTTCCATCACCAATAGTTCCGAGTTGTCCTAAACGTAATTTATAATTTTGGGTTGAACTATTTTGATCAAGAAAAAAATCAGTAATTGTAAGATTCAAAAAATCTTTCAATTCGTCTTTTGGAAAAGGTATATAGTCGAGGGCCCCAATTTCCACAAATTCTTTAGGTACTCTTTTATAGACTACACCTGCTAAGCGATCCTTTTCCATTTTAGCAAGATTGTAATAGGTTCCAGCGAATACTAGTTCATCTCCTTCTAATCCAAAGTTAAGATCAGTGAGATATTGATCACCATCCGAATTAAACTTAGTCTCTACCCCTTTTTTCTCATCTAGAAGGTATCGCCAGAGGTAAGCCCAAGATTTTTCTTTCTTAATCTTTTTGGAATAATTTTGAAAACCTACCATGAAAATATTTCCTTCATTATCAACTTGTGCATTAGAGAAATAAAATCGCTTATTGGAATCTTTAACAATTTGCTCTTCGTTTACGAGTTCCTCAAAATTTTTATTCAACAATATGAATTGAAAATGCTTTGGATCATTTTTGTTGCCATCATGCTGAATGACGAATAGTGTATATTCTTTATTGTCAGAATGTTTTACAACAAACTTGGCCTTATTCAAAAGTCCTCTCCCTCTCAGGTTTACCAACTCTTTTACAGCAGATGATATCTCAAGTGTATTTTCATCAATCGGACTTAGCAACAGACAATAATCTTTCTTCTCTTTCTTTATTGCAAACAAACAGTATAGGCCATCTTCAAACTTTAATAAATCTAAAAAAAGTCCCTTCTCCCCCTTGTATGTCAACTTTAGCTTTAGCTTCTTAACAAGTTTTAGGTTTTGGTCATACTTTTGAATAGTAACTTTATTCTTTTTGATAAAGGTTAATCCATTTTTATTCACCTTCCCTAAATAATAATGCTCATTGTATGCTATAGCATCGATTAAAGAAGAAGAACTAGCTGTTAGTTTTGATAGCTCTACCTTAATTTGCGAAAATGCAATAATTGGAATTCCGATGAAAAGGAAAGGAAATAGTAATTTTTTCATTTTCAAAATGAATAGTTTAGTGAATTTCATGCTTTACACGCCATAAGAAAGGGGCAGGAAAAGGCTTTTACCTGTACCCTTAATCTTTAAATTTAATCATTTTCTAAGACTTCCCATAAGAATAACTTATCTTATACGCTTCGTTTTTAATCGAATAGAGTTTCCAATAACCACTGCATCCGAAATAGCCATAAATAAGGCTCCCCACATGGGATTGAGAAAGCCCATTGCAGCAATAGGAATAGCAATTACATTGTAGGCAAATGCCCAAAACAAATTCTGCTTAATTGTAATTACAGTATGCCTACTAATTTTAATAGCTTTTTCTAAATGAGATAATTGGCCATTCAATAAAACTACCTGTGCAGATTGGATAGCTGCTTGAGAAGCATTACTTAATGAAACACCAATATCGGCTTTCGCCAAAGCAGGAGCATCATTAATGCCATCGCCAATCATCGCTGTAGGTGCTGCTTTCGCAAATGCTTCTACCCGATCTAACTTTTGTTGAGGAAGTTGCTCTGCAAATACCTGTTCGACCCCCACTTCTTTTGCGACTGCTATTGTTTTGACTCGAACATCTCCACTCAAAATAATAGGTGTTAAATCTTCGCTTTTTAAATAATCGATTAGGGGTTTAGCATCAGCTTTAATCTCATCTTCCATTTCAATAGTTGCCAATAGATCATCATTTTTCGTAAGGAATACACTACCATTCCCAGCTTTTTGTGGCTCTTTCAAAATTCGTTTTGAACCTAGACGATAAACATTCCCGAGTGGATCCAAGGCTAGCATCCCTCTCCCTTTTTCCTCTTGAAAAGAAAGATCATCAAAACGCACACCATTTAATTTCGATTCCATTTCCTTGACCAATGATTGGGCAATTGGATGAGAAGAGTGTTGTTCCATTGCATAAATTAATGCATTGATTTTTGCTTGCTCCGCCGAATGATAGCGAATTTGACGAATGCGAAACTGACCAGTGGTCAGTGTACCTGTTTTATCAAAGATGAAGTTTTTAATTTTTGCAAATACCTCCAGTGTTTGTCCTCCTTTTACCAGAATACCATTTTGCGCTAAGCGTCCCACCCCTACCATGACAGCCGTAGGTGTAGCCAAGCCCATGGCACAAGGACAGGAAATAACCAAGACCGCAATAGCATTCATTAGCGCTTGCTGAAAGTCTAAGCCAAATACAAAGTAAGCCAGTAAAACGGTAAGTAATGATATGGTCAAAACGACCGGAACAAAAATGGCACTTATCTTATCTGCCAAGCGTTGAATATCTGGCTTATCTTCTTGTGCGCGTTTCACTAATTCAATCATTTGGCTCAAGACCGAATCCTTGCCTACAGCCACTACGCTCATCTGAATATTGCCCTCTTGCACTAATGATGCTCCTACTACCTGATCACCTTCCTTTTTTTCAAGTGGAAAACTTTCTCCTGTCAGCATAGATTCATCAATACTTGCATAACCTTTAGTAATTCGTCCATCTGCAGGAATTTTATCACCTTCATTTACCACAAGAATATCACCGATTTTTAACTCCTTTGTTGCCACTTTGATTATTGCACCACCCGGCATTAATACTTGAGCAAAATCTGTTTGTAATCTGGTTAATTCACCAATAGCGGTAGTCGTTTGATCAACTGCCCGCTTCTCAATATAATTGCCCATTAGCACTAAAGTAATAATAGTGGCAGCGGTCTCAAAGAAGATGTAGTTGGGCTCTTGGAGCACTAGACCAATTATGCTATATACAAAAGCGGCAGTACTACCTATGATGATGAGTACATCCATATTTGGCATACCAGCACGAAGCGAGCTAAACGCGCTTTTTCCAAAATGCCGAGCACCGATAATAAATACAGGTAAACAAAACGCTAACTGCACCCATGGATTATCCATAAAGGCAATATGCACACCCGCCATCATGATAAAGTGATACAAAAATAAAGGAAAAGAAAATATACTGCTAATGAGCAATTTACGCTCCAGTGTCCACCAAATTTCTTGAGGAGCATTCTCATCTACCACGCGGTATCCCATTTGATGAATACCCGATTTCACCTCTTCAATACTAATTTTATGATGCTTAGCGAAACGAACTTCTTCCGTTTGGAAATTGACATAGACATCTTCCAGTCCTTGCTTTTGCAAAAACTTATTCAAGCCATTTGCGCAATTGTTACAATTCATTCCTTCTACTCTAAGTGCTATGATATTATTTTCCATAAATATTTGAGAACAACTTTTGTTTTAATACTTTTACTATGTATGTTCTTAGTCAATCGATTCGGATATAGCCTAAGCTTCCTAAACAAAGATGGACTAAGATGTTACAAAAGTATTTTTTTCCTCTAAAGGGAACCTAATACTTTTTGACTAAAAACTTATAATATTCCAACAATTAATAACCAAACTTGGATTAAAATGAGATCACTGAGTTCGATTTTAGCCTTAGCCTTATTTTTCTTCGCTTGTGGAAACGGTGCAAGCGAACAAACAGAAACCACTTCTGAAGAAACGATAGAAACACCAACAGAAGAAGTTGCTGCTAAAAAATATACCCTTACTGCTTTTACTCCTTCACAAGCGTTCGAAGATGCAAGTATCGAGTCAATGGATTATAAAGAGGGTAAATTTGCCTTTGGTATTGGTGGCGAATCATATGAATTAGGTATTCAAACACCTGATGCTGAAGCAAAAAACTGTGCTAATTCTGGTAAAGGTCAGCACATCCATTTAATTGTCGATAATGAACCTTATGCAGCAAAGTACGAAGCCAATTTTGATTATGATGTTGCAGATGGAGAGCACTATCTTTTAGCATTCTTATCTCGCTCCTACCACGAAAGTATCAAAACTGCTGATGCGCACGTTGCTCAACAAGTCGTTGTTGCTGATAAGGCCATCACTAGTGCAGAAGATATTACGACACCTATGTTATTTTATAGCCGTCCAAAAGGTACATACACAGGTGAAAAAGATACTCAAAAGGTCATGTTAGACTTCTATCTATCTAATGCTACACTTGGTGAGGACTACAAAGTAAAGGCGGATATCAATGGGGAGGAGCATATTATCGATGTATGGCAGCCTTACTACATTGAAGGTATGCCAATGGGTGATAATACCATTACACTTACACTAATTGACAAAGAAGGTACTGCGGTAGATGCACCATTAAATCCAGTTAGCAGAACGTTCAAATTACAGGAAGCTGCACCCGAGCCCACAAAATAATTAGGCAGAAGCCGCAATCTTGAGGATATAAACGGAGAAAACTAGTCCTTTCATTTCTCCGTTTATTTTCATTTTCTTTTTTACATTTTTCTTTTCTGAGGGTAACAAATCTGTTGCTGGTGGTATTTTCGATAAAAATCTTACTTCATGGAAAAAGCCACAAAAGGAAAAATCATGCTTGGATACTTTTATATACTGGTTTTTATCAGCCTATTAGCTTTTAACTTGGCCTATCGATTATATAAGGTGACAGCCATCTCTTGGGTACATATTCTGATTATCGTAATTGGAATAGGTATCATAGCAAGTCAAGTTTCCGGCAAACAGATGGAAATGTTTTATGAAAGATTTATACCATCTTATTGGTGGTATCTTATCGCTAATTGTGCCACATGGGGCCTTATTGGATTTGCCGTATTTATGAGTATCAATTATTATCTTGCCAAAGCAGAAACCCAACGACAGGAGACCTTTGAAATCGTCTCTAGGCGAATTAGTTACTCTTTTTCGAATACAAGTGCGCGAAGACAAGTTCCAAAATTTAAAATCAATTATCATGGTCTTAAAAAGGAAATTAGCTTCCGAAGTAATGTCGCAAACAGTATAGACGCTTATGATTCGGTTAATCTAGATATCCAAGATGGAGCACTAGGACACCATATTTTTAAGCACACTTCCTTAAATGTAAAGCCTCGAGATTAAATACTTAACCGATATAGCACATGCGGCAAATCAGCATGCATAAAGTCATGCTGAAATTGAAACCCTAATTTCTCCATTACTCCTCTGGAAGCCAGATTATGAGGTTGAGTGTAACATACAAAATCAGAAAGACCACATGTCTCATGCCCCCAGACAAGAGCTTGCTGAGCAGCTTCTACCGTAAGCCCTTGCCTTTGGTAGGCTGGATCGATGGCATACAATAGTTCAGGTAGTTCAAAACGCTGAATATATATTAGCCCAAAATGTCTAATCATACTTTGATCATCTAAATAAAACATTGACAAATAGCTGTCAGATTGGACTCCCAATATTTGTATTATCCTTAGAAACACTCCATTTGATTGCTTCATTGCATATCATTGTGGGCATATGATGCAGCCTAGATATTTTTTTGAGAAAGAATTGAATGATAGCCTTTTAAATCATAAACTGTAAATGAGTAGTATGTATCATCATTTGATTATAACATAAAAGTACATTAAATAAAAAACCACATCTCAAGGATGTGGTCATTATTCTCGTGTTTATAACTAAGTGGGTAGAGCATTAAGCTCCAATTTTGTAGGAAATGTTTCTAAAAAAGAATTTTCCAATATATATATTTACCTTGTAATTTAAAGAATTTTACAGCTTCTTGGCTTGAAGCTTGGGCATTGGGCGTGATTGTTATACAAATTTAAGAAAAACAAGAGATTAATACACCTTAAATGAGTTTTTTTTTACATAAATATTTATGCGTTAAATAAATCGTTGATGCAAAAGTATCATTTTCAAGGTTTTTTGTTTTTTTTGGCATGATTATTTTTCCATCATAAACGAAATAATTTCTGATTCTACCAAAATCCATTTCCATCTTCATTACATGAAAAAGTCGTCCATATATATTAAATTATCAAATGATGCTTTTCGAGATTTCTGCAGTGGATAAGTAAAGACGCTGTTTGAAAAAATTTCGTCAAATTTTAAATAAATTCCAATTAAACCATACGATAAACCATCAAATCTTCCTCGAAAAAAATTATATTAGCTAACAGCTTATATCAGCGAAAAAATTGACTAAATAAAATAAGTGTATGCAAATTATTGAGAATGCACAAATCTATGATGCCATCATTGTAGGTTCGGGTGCAGGAGGTGGAATGGCCACAAAAATTCTTTCTGAAGCAGGGATGAAAGTTGCGCTTATAGAGGCAGGTCCCTTCTTCGACCCTAAAGATCCAAAAACGATGACCCAAATGAAATGGCCTTGGGAATCGCCAAGAAGAGGCGCCGGTTCTACTAGAGCCTTTGGTGATTACGATATGTCTTGGGGTGACTGGAAAGTGGAGGGTGAACCATACACCCAAGCAGCTGGTACTAACTTTATGTGGTGGCGTTCTCGTATGTTGGGTGGCCGCACCAATCACTGGGGAAGGATATCACTTCGTTTTGGACCTGATGATTTCAAGCATAAAGATATTGATGGCCTAGGTGAAAACTGGCCAATCAGTTATGAGGATATTAAGCCTTACTATGATCGATTGGACAAAATGGTAGGAGTTTTTGGAAGTAAAGAAAAACGACCTAATGACCCAGATGGATTTTTCTTACCCGCGCCTAAGCCTCGTTTACATGAGCTCTATTATATAAAAGGAGCGAAAAAATTAGGTGTAGATGTTATCCCATCTCGTCTTTCCGTTTTAACCAAAAAACTCAATAATGATCGTGGAGTGTGCTTTTATTGCCGCCAATGTAACCGATCTTGTAATGCATATGCAGATTTTTCTTCTAGTTCCGTATTTGTTATTCCAGCTGTAAATGGTGGAAGAGTTGACCTTTATGTAAATAGCATGGTAAAGAACGTAACAACAGATAAAAATGGCCGTGCAACAGGAGTTTCATTTATCAATAAAGAAGATCGAAAGGAATACCAATTAAAAGGTCGTTCTGTTGTATTGGGTGCTTCTGCCTGTAGTACAGCACGAATACTTTTAAATTCTAAAAGCAAACAACATCCAAATGGATTGGGCAATAGCAGTGATCATGTAGGTCGTTACCTACACGATTCAACAGGCGCTGGCCGCTCAGGTTTGATTCCTGCCTTAATGGATCGAAAAACGGATTATAATGAAGATGGCGTAGGTGGTATGCATGTTTATTCGCCATGGTGGTTGGATAATAAGAAATTAGATTTCCCCAGAGGCTACCATATAGAAGTTTGGGGAGGGATGGGTGCACCAGCCTATGGCTTCGGATTCGATGTGACCACACTAAATGAGCATGTTGGTGGTGAAGTTGGTGGTTATGGTAATAAACTTAGAAAGGATGTCAAAAAATTCTTTGGAGCTATTATTGGGATGGGTGGCAGAGGAGAGTCGATTGCTCGTTATGACAACCGCTGCGAATTAGATCCAAATGTTGTAGATCAGTTTGGTATTCCCGTATTGCGTTTCAACTACAAATGGTCGGATTATGAAAGATTACAGGCCAAGCATATGCATGATACTTTTGAAGAATTAATTCATGCTATGGGTGGTATTCCTTTAGGCGATAAGCCAGGAAAAAATCAAGATTATGGACTTCTCCAACCCGGTCAAATCATACACGAAGTAGGTACTACGCGAATGGGCGATGATCCAAAAACTTCTGTGACTAATAAATACTGCCAATTGCATGATGCTGATAATGTCTTTGTCGTAGACGCAGGGCCATTCACTAGTCAAGCCGATAAAAACTGTACTTGGACAATTATGGCATTAGCTATGCGTACGTCTGACTATATCGTTGAGCAGTATAAAAAGAAAAATATTTGATCATCCGCCTTTCGGCAAATAATATAAAATTATGAAGCGTAGAGATAGCTTAAGAACCATCTTATTAGGTACGCTTGGCGGAATGTCGCTAAGTACTACAGCATCAAGCTGTCAAGGTAGTGATAGCACTGAAATACCCCCCAATGAGCCAAGCCTATACGGCCGCACTCCAGAAGAATTAGAGCGCGATCAAGAAATTATGTCAGAGGAATATCTAAATGAACGAGAAGTGGTAAGCATCGCTGTATTATGCGATATCATCCTTCCAGCATCCGATACGGCTGGTTCAGCCACTGATGCTGAAGTGCCTTCATTTATTGCGTTTATCGTTAAAGATATTCCTGATTTACAATTACCTGTACGTGGAGGATTGATGTGGCTCGATGGAGAATCCAACCGGCGATTTAATAAAGAATTTGCAGCCGCTACACCAGAAGAACAAATTCAAATTATAGATGATATTGCCTATCCTGATCCGGATAATGAAAAACCAGAATTAGGCCCTGGTATCAACTTCTTTAACCTAATGCGTAACTTGACGCTGACTGGCTATTACACCACCCAAATGGGCGTAGAGGATCTAGGCTATACGGGCAACTACGCCAATACATGGGATGGCATTCCTGAAGAGGTACTTGCAGAACATGATGTAGACTATGATGAAGAATGGCTCGCCAAATGCGTTGATCAGAGCAAACGAATGGAAATAGCAGAATGGGATGAGGAAGGAAATTTATTAACATAAATAAAGATGAGGAGATGAGGAAACTATAATTACTTTCCCCATCTCTTCTCTACTACTCACCACACTTATTCAGGATAAGAGATATTGAAGTAGCCGTCTGTAATAGATAAAGTATTCTCGTCTGCATCTTCTAATTCAAAGGCGAAAGTTCCTTTCACACGAAGGTTTGTCTCATCCTTTTCATCAATACTGATAGAACCAGATAATGCAGCCCAGTTTTCGGCATCAACCCCTAGTAAAGAAGTAAACTGTGCCACTGTAAGCCCATTAATAAAATCAATAGGGTGTTCTCCTTCCACAAATAAATCATCATCAATGGTAATTGAAATGGACTCAATTCTAGGAGTTATCCGCACACCATCGATAGAATAGTAAAGCAGTGCAGGTAAGCCCAAATCTGTCTTAATAATAGTAGCTTGAGTGGATTCCCAAGTTTCCCCATTTACGCTCATAATAATACAATCACCATCACATGCTGGTTGATTGTCATTATCATCACTGCAATTCAAGAAGCTGGTGAGTGCTAGCAAAGCTGCTAGTAGGTAAGGTTTCACTTTCATAGCAATTAAATTTTGTGAAATAATTTGATAACGAGTAATTAAAATAAATAAAAATTTACAATATAATATCATTGATTAGGAAAAAATGATCTTATCCTATTTTTTCTCTTTATCAAAATAAAGTTAAAAAATGCAAAAAGCCCAAGGCAAATGAATACCTAAGGCTTTTGATTTGGGTGACTAACCGGGTTCGAACCGGCGACCTCTGGAACCACAATCCAGCGCTCTAACCAACTGAGCTATAATCACCATTTGGCAAAATAAGAAAGTCAAAAGTTTAACTTGTTGTCTTCTTTCTTATAAAGCGTGGCAAAGATAAATAAGTTCCGATAATGTGCCAATATTTTTTTATTTTTTTTCTATTTCTTATTCTTGGGCTTAAACTTTTGTACATCGGGTGGATTAGGGATACCGCCTAATGTGAATGTCGTTTTCTTAAAAAAATGAGTCAATGCCTGGCGATCTTTTATATGATTATAATCCTCATAAGGGATGGGATCGCCAATCTCGATCTTAATTTGTTTACCCATTTTGTTGCGAGTTTCGTTAAGGAGAAGACCTAAACGTAGAGTGAGACTAAATTGACTAATAACCTGAAAAAGACGACTGTTTTGGCCATGAAAAAAAAGAGGAACAATAGTTGCTTTAGATAGTCTGGCCACCTTAGCTGTAAATAATTTCCACTCCAAATCATAGGCTTTACTATAAAAGTATCGAGAAGTGGCTACTCCTCCTGCAGGGAAAATGGCAAGACTTCTACCCGCTTTTAGGCGTTCAACAGTATTTTGTTTTGTTTCTATATTCTTTTTGAGCGCTTCCGCGCTATTTCTAAAATCTACTGGTAAGAGATAATTATCCAATAATGGCTCTCGGCATAGCACTTCATTCACAAGAAAAAAGAAATCAGGACGGACTTGATTCACTAAATGTCCAAATACTAAGCCATCTGCAACGCCAAAGGGATGATTTGCCACAAAAATAACAGGTCCATCTCTCGGAATTTTCTTCAGTTGTTGCGCATTGTACTCTAGTTGAAAATCTAGTTTTTCTGGAATCATCTGCCAAATCTCCTTAGGCTCAGGCTTTAAGTTTTTAATATAACGATAAATACCTTCAATTTTTCGGCGTCCAGTGGTGTATTCTATGGCCCAAATTAATAGTTTTTTAAGCAAAGGATCAGTATCCGAAACATAAGTAATCTTTGGGCGTTCCAAACTTGCGCCTGTCTTATTACTGGCCATGCTAATCATTCTTTTGTCTATTGGTTATTACTGAATTGACAATCCCCTTTGGCTCAAGCAATAGTTACTTTAGCAGCATCCTACATTGGATAAATAGGCGCCAATTATCAATTAAAAGTAAAACAAGATAGGTCTATTTTAATTCAAAAAAAACGCTTTATGATGAAGAATAGGGGACTCATATATAGCCAAAGCCAAAAGAGCAAAACAGATCTTGCTTTTCAGTCTCCAGCGAAGAGAAATTTAGACTAACGCTTCTTTTTCTCCCAAAACTTCCAGTTGATATTTTTTTTCTTTTTGAAGACCTTCCATTTACGTTTGAATAGTACGTAACGCATAGAGATCCCAGTTTGGTAATAAAAACGCTGTGCACCGCCACTAATATTCATGGCTGGCTTAAAATCATAGGATAGATTCAGGCGTCCTAGAGTAATTTCAGCACCAAAAATCACAGTTAATCCAAAGGGATTTTTATAGTCGTTTATGGCATTACCTGTATCATCGTATTCAACTTCACCTGTGCGCCAGCCTTTATGAAAGCCTCCTCCAATATAAACATTAAACCGCCTAGTTAATAGTCGGAAATGCTGCTCTGCCAATGCTGTAAGCATGACTTCTTCTCGCTCCAAGCTAGATTGAAAAATCCCTTCTAATGTAGTATGAGATAAGATACGTTGCTTTGCAGTGAACCCCCATTCCGTTCCGACTCGAAGACCAAATGCAGTATTGTATGATTGTGCGATAGCGAAAGACGAAGTGAAGACTAGGGTCAGTATAAGCATTATTCTGTTCATAGCAAATAAACGATCTTATTAAAAAAAATATTATTTATGTAAATAATAAAAGGTCAGTAACTGCATGCACTATTACTGACCTTTTATTTTTGAATATACCGATTAAGTAGATAACATACTACTCTCTCACCAATTCAAAATCTGTACGTCTATTTTGTGAACGACCATTCTCTGAGTTGTTATTGGCTACTGGCTTATCAGGACCATTTCCAATAACAATAAAACGGTTACGAGGCATATCATGGGTTTCTACCAAATAATCAGCTACAGATTGTGCCCGCTTTTTAGATAAGGCCACATTGCTAGATCGCCTGCCCACATTATCTGTATTACCTTCGATACGAATACGCGCATTACCAAATGCTTTTGCAATATCTACAAATTCTTTATCGATGATATACTTCGCATTTTCATCTAATCGGAATTCACCTGTACGAAACTTAATACTTACTCGCTTTGTAGCAATCGCTTCTTTTGACTTGGCATCACTTTCCTCTACTTTGGTGAATTCTTTTTTTGCTTCCGCAAAATGCATAGGCGCTGTGAGCGTGCTATTCATTACCAAAGAAGGATATGCAATCTGGCGCCATAACGGCACGCGCTCCTCAATATAACCCTCATCTGTGTATACATCACTCATACGAGAGTACAAGGTATTACCATTAACGCCTTTGTAATCACTATTTAAAGCAAAAAAGTTTTTATTATCTCCATGAGTAACCAAACGCACATTACCAATCATCTGATCTGCCTCATCCACAGAAAGTGCTGTACCACGCTCTGTAAATTCGCGCGCTAATATACTCGCTGCTTCGCGACGAGCTGATTCATCCGAATTGATTTCAGCTGCTCCTTTCATCCAACCCTCATATAATTGACGCAGGATTTCTTGATTATTCTCAACAAACGATCTTTTTGCCATGAAGGCGTCAGCAATGATATAAGAAGCAGAACGGGTGCTTTCCAAAATACGGCTACCAGGTACCGCTTTTGTAGCTAAGATATCGTCTGGACTCCATACTACTGCTGCATCTACACGACGACTTTTGAACACCTCTGCTGCATCAATTGCACTAGGTTGAGGAATGATTTCTACATCATTTTGGCCTAAGCCGCCTGCATCCAACAACCATAGAAGGAAGGAGTGAGAAGGTGTCATTTCCGCCACCGCAATTTTCTTTCCTTTCAGATCCGATACTTTAGAAATACCTTGACGTGCCACAATAGCATCCCCACCACGAGACCAATCAGCTTGGAATAAAATAACTGGATCAAAATCCTTTAATCCATTAACTTCCGTTGGAAAGGCATCAATTGTACACCAAAGTAAATCCACATCACCTGAGCGGAATGCATTACGAGAAGGATCAAAATCGTCCAATACCTTAAATTCTACCTTGAATCCGTAATCTTCATAAAAACGAGAGTCTTCTGTGGCTTCAAAGCCCTTATTAAAATATTGGCCGCCTGCATAACCACCCCAAGTTACTACACCAACTTTGATCACATCATCGTCATCAGAACTGGAAGAAGACTTTTTAGGCAATTCTTTTTTATTGCCGCTATTGGCATCATCTGTAATAGAATCTAATACACCTGATTTTTGAAGTTGGGTAAATCCAAAATATACCCCCCCAACAATTAAAATCGTAATTAATAACTTCGCAAAGTTTGTTAAACGACGCTTTGCCATGCTTTTCGTTTTGGTTTATCGGGAAAATCTCCCGGGTTAAAAAATGAGTGTCTTTATGATATTCCTAATCCTCTTGATTTATTATACTACATATTAAAGACCATCTTCTTTTCTATCTATCTAATATGATGAAAGTAAGTATTTTAACGACGAGAGTGGAAGGACCTTTGTAGTTGTTGGTTATTGGTTGATCGTAGTTTAGTCTATTAAAACCAACCACTATTAACTAACAACACAGAACCAACTAATTAAAGTCAAATAAATTATCGTATTGATTACGATGATTCTCTTCCCGTATTTTTTCTTTGATAGGTGCATCCAAATCCAGTACATCTGTATCACTATTTGCTTGTTGAAGAAGATCTGATTTTTCTTCCCCAAGTAATAAAGAGACCCCTTCACTTTCCCACTTTTCTAACATCTTCATACCTTCCTCTTCAAATATACCATTTTGCAAATCCACACTATTCATAAAATTGGAAGACATCTCCATGAATCGCTCCATCTCCCCAACTTTGCTAGCCACATCATCTGCTACAGCTTCCATTGCCATATCAAACATTGCACGTTTATCAGGATCACCCGAGATAATACTCATTGCAGATTTCATCGCACTATTACTAGCATGAATGATTTTTTGCTCCTGTTCCTTTAGCGATACCTGATCTTTAATATCCTCCATCAAAATTTGAGAGTTTTCGTACATTTTTGTAAGTACCCTGTACAGTACCTCCATTTTTTTGTACAAATCCTCTAACTTCATATTAGACTCCTTTAAGCGACCTGCCTTACGTGACTTCAAAATCATCATAGCTTGCTTATTGCTTTGCTTTGCCTTACTTGCCAATTGCAAGTTACTCTGGATATCTTTTTTATTATTGTGAATGATTTCTTGTAATTTATGCATTTGACCTCTAAGCATACTAATCTGCTTATTCATCTTACGAAGATTATCCTTTAAATCTTCCACATAAGATTTTAATATACCAATTGGATCAATCTTGACGAAGAGTCCTGTAATCCAACGCATAGTACTTTTATACATATACCACACAAGATTGCGCATCTTAGGATCAAGCACCATGTATATAATGGCTCCCAGTGCCAATAACATTCCAGATAGGTAAAGGGTATTCTGAGCCAGTTGAATAATAGTTTCGAGGCCATTAATTAGCAAGTAACCGCCTCCAAAAGCCAATGCCGCCATAAAAATCATTCCAGTAACGCCCTCAGGCCTTTGCCAAAATGACTTAGTTTTCATTCCCTTAGAATCACTCATTCCTTGTTTTTTGATTGTGTTTGAACTAAAAAGCCACCCGCAGTCAGGTGAATAGCACGAATATAATGATTTTTGTCTTTTTTAGGTGTTCATTTTTTTGTTCCCCCCTGCTGATTACCCAGATACTTTTTGATATTTTCTATATCCTGATCTATCTGACTCACCAATAAATTAAAAGATGCAATAAAATCATTTTTGGTGTTTTCCATTTTAATGGTAGCAGAATTGATTTGATTCTTTAGACCCTCCACTTGTTTTTGCTGTGATTCAATTTCTTTGCTTAACAGTTTTATTTGCTCTGCTTTCGCTTGAATACCACTCTCAATACCTTTCACTTCTTGTATCTTAGCATTCACCTGTTGGTTTTGCTGATTTTTTAAAGCCTCTTCAAATTTGTGTTCTTCTTGCTTCAGAATATTGATATAATGTCCTCCTGTTTTCACCAAATTCGCTACTGTAGCATTCATAGTTTGTGCCATAGCAAAAGCCGATTTGAAGCGAGTCGCTTCATCCATTGGCATGTTAGACAAAGATTGAAGGGATTGTTTAAATTCTAAATAGTCAAATCCATCAAGGTTATTGGCATCCATCGCTTGAAGCAAAATATTCGTAAATCTAGCCTCCACCTTACCCGCCCGACCTTTTGCAGATTCTGGCATACTCGAAGCAGTGGTCTTTGGTGTTTGCGTTACTTTTTTTACTGTTTTTTCTCTACTCTTAGAAGCTTTAGGATCTTCTTCTTCGATAATAAATAATGACTTTAATGCTTTTAACATAGGCTTGGTTTTAATGCGAATACCGCTGTTTGCTTTCTATTAGATATATTGATTGAACAATATATTACAGTATCGATATTTTTTATTGAAGAAGCAGAGGTATTTTTCTCCTCTATACTTAGAATGATTCTGCAATACCAAGATAAAAATTATTATCCTTAATCGCTCCTAACCCCAATGCGTAATCAAAGCGAATATTAAGATTCTCTGATTTTACGATTTTTAGACGGAAACCTGTACCTAAAGAATATTTCATATTGGTCCAATTCAACTTATCTATTCCATCCACTACATCACCTGCACCTGCAAAGAAAACAAAACCTATACGATCCAGAGCTTGCCACCTGTATTCTGCCTGCGCAAAAAAAGCAAATCGATCCCTGAAACGGTTCTCTTGAAAACCGCGAAGTAAAGCAGAGCCCCCAAGAGTAGATAATTCCAATGGCGGTGTATCATTCCAACTCAAACGGGTATACCACTGTAAAGCGATAATATCTTCCTGACTGTAAGCTGGCTGAAAATATTGACGAAAATCTAATTTGGTGAGCATAAATTTGTTCGTACTGCCAAAACGCTTTTCGTAAAACCCATGTGTAAACTCCAGAAAGTTACCTGTACTCGCATTCAAAACATTATCTCGACTATCAAAAGTAATCGCCATTTCAAGTCCTAAGGAAGTAGAACCCAATTCATCTTGCAACGAAGTTCCTTTTGGAAGCTCCCCTTCATCCTCACCCAATATTGTATTGAAAATAATGTTGTATCGAATACCTCCACCCACAAATAAGTGCTTAGCCACCTTCTTTAACAACAAGGGTTGAATTAGCAAATTGTCAAACTCAATAGCCCTCTTATTTTCCTCACTAGTGAGGCTTCCTCTACCAAAATAATCCAAAGGAAATTTCGAATACTCTAAGTTACCTTTTAATAAATATTTCTCTTGATTAAAAAATACCGTATACCCAGAGTAAAAAATAAACTGATTGCGAAAGGTGTAGGTCAATGACAATGGAATATTAGAAGTACGAGTCTCTAAACCAGAATCCGCGAATTTGAATAAAAACTTCGCACCCACACCTAAGCCAAGACTAGTAGATGGCTCATAGGATGCAATAGGTGCCAATACCACCTTTGAAGTAAATTTGGTAGAGTCTTCATATCTTTTACCCACATCAAATTCGAAAAATTTAGTAATATTTTCTACAAATTCTTGGGCAGCAATTGAACTGGGATATAAAAATAAACCCAAAATTGCAAAGGTATAACTTGCAATTATTTTCTTCATCTTGATTGTTTTCTTCGATAAGAATAACCTATCTGCGGTTTTATTTTAAGGTCTAACTAAAAGAAAGTATTAAGGTAAAAACACTCTAAAATAAAGAGTAGTTTAAAATAATGCTCACTATACAAAACTTACTTTCGAAAAGTAAGCAACAATTAGCTATTTTAGCCGCCGATTTCTTTATCCTCTTCAAAAAGGTGCATATGACCTTCGATATCACAATTCCTGTTTTAAATGAGGAAGCAACTTTAGCTCAAAACGTAAAAACGCTTCACACTTTCGTGAAACAACACTTCCCCACTACAAATCAGTGGCGTATTGTCATCGCAGATAATGGCTCTACTGACCGCACCCTTGAAATTGCACAGGAATTGGATCAAAGGATCCCTGAAATCACTTATGTAAAAGTGCCTAAAAGAGGCGTAGGCCTTGCTCTAAAAACAAGCTGGAGCCAATCAGAAGCAGATATCGTTGGTTATATGGATTTAGACCTTGCAACTGACTTATCCCATTTTTTAGAGGTCTATAAAGCGATTGCTAAGCAAGATTATGATATTGTCTATGGAACTCGCCTACATCAAAAATCAAAGGTGATCAACCGCCCGTTCAAGAGAGAGCTAGCCTCTAGAATTTTTAATATTCTATTAAAAGTCTATTTAGGCGTGAAATTCTCGGATGGTATGTGTGGTTTTAAGTTTTTAAAGCGAACGCATTTCCAACCACTATCTAGTGGTGGCGCACAAAATGACGGTTGGTTTTTCTCTACAGAATTGTTGACAGTTGCCGAATGGCAAAAACTAAAAATATATGAACTACCTGTAACTTGGACGGATGATGCTGGAAGTAGTAAAGTAAAAATCATTCCATTAGCTATTCGTTACATCAAATCAATGGCTGCACTCAAAAAACTACGCCAATAATGACATCACCTGATTTAATTCTTGGTACCGCTATGTGGGCTTGGACAACCCCCAAAGAAACCTGCTTCCAATTACTTGACCATTTTTATGAAGCAGGATTCAGGGAAGTAGATGCAGCGACCAATTATCCTTTAAACAACGATACTGCACAATTTAGAGCTGCAGAAAATATATTATTGGAGTGGATTCAGATCAATGGCGTGCAGGATCTCAAAGTGATGATGAAAGTAGGAAGTTTGACGAATGTCAGAACCCCCGACAATAATCTTAGCAAAAGCTTCTTACTCATGATGCTGGATGAATATCTGCATCTTTTCGGAAGTAACTTGGATACTTTCATGATTCATTGGGATAATCGATCAGAAAAGAACGAGATCAGAGCGACTTTAGAAGCATTGGCTACTGCCCAAAAAAAAGGACTTCAAATTGGATTATCAGGCCTTAAATTCCCCAATATCTATGACCAACTCAATGCGTCTTTTGGATTTGATTTCCGTATTCAAATAAAACACAACTTACTCCAGTCTACTTATTCACATTATGATGCTTTTCATGGAAAAGCTAAATTTATCACCTATGGCATCAATGCTGGAGGTATCAAACTTGATCAAAATTACCACGAACAAAGCTCACTAAAAGTTCGTGGCGGTAATACGCAAGAGGAACCAAAAATCATTTCTGCTTTACGCAATAAGATAAAAGCACAGAATGAAAAATTGGCTGAGCAACCAATCACCAACTTTAACCAGTGCGGAATGACCTATGCTTTCCATAGCCCTGATATTGACGGTATCCTATTGGGTAGTTCTAAAGTGACACAATTAGATGCTAGTCTACAATTTTATCAATCACTAAAAAAAGGGAGCTATCAAGCATTTTACAAAGCTTTAAAAAAGTTGCATGAAGACGTATGATTTTGTGATTATTGGTGGAGGAATTTTTGGTATTTATGCTGCGCTTTATTTGGCTCGGAAAGGACAGAAAGTTTGCCTAATCGAAAAAGAAAAAGAATTACTCAAAAAAGCATCCATCGTCAATCAAGCAAGATTGCATAGTGGTTATCATTACCCCAGAAGTGTCGCAACTGCGCGTATGTCAGATGATAACAAAGCTCGTTTTACTGCCGATCACAAAGATTTTATCAATTTCTCCTTCAAGAAATTTTATGCGATAGATCGCTTTGGCTCTTTTACAGACCACCTGCAGTTTGAACGATTTTGTGATTATATTCAGATTAAATGTGATCGAATCAACAAACATCCTTACTTCAATTTTCATCGCTTAGAAGCTTTATACGAAACCACCGAATATACCTTCGATCCAATTTTAATTGCAGATTATTATCGCCAACAATTATTAGCAGAAAAAAATATAGATGTCCGCTATTTCACCAAAATAAAAGCGGTAGAAGCTTTAAGTAACACTTGGAGTATAAACACTCAACAAGTTGATAATCAAGATAATCAGACAATACTAGCTACACAAGTACTTAATGCGACTTACTCCGGCAGTAATGCTATCAATCATCTCTTTGGACAAAAACCTATACAACTCATGCATGAAATTTCAGAAATGGCATTTGTCACCTCACCACAATTGCAAAATATAGGTTTAACCGTTATGGATGGCCAATTTGGTTCGATTATGCCCTACGGCCACTCTGGATTATTATCCCTTTCTTCAGTTGCCTATACACATCACAAGGTTTCTTATGAAGAAATGCCTACCTTTGATTGCCAAACGAAAAATAAAGCATGTACACCTGACTTTACTAGTATTTGCAACGCATGCCCTGCCAAACCCATATCCAATTATCGAAAAATGCTAAGCCAAATTAAACACTATTTTTCTGATCAAGTGGCACTGAGATACTTGACCTCCATGTTTACGATCAAATCTAAATTAAAAGCCAATTTTATAGATGACGGTCGTCCAACTGAAATCTCTATTCTAAATGATCAACCACGATTTTATTGCATTTTTGCAGGAAAAATCAACTCTATCTATGAAATTGAAAAAGTCGTCGAATTTTAAAAATGAATATCCCATGCATTCAGCTATTTCTGTCTCTTCTGAAATTGGACCATTAAGACGTGTTATTGTACATCGTCCAGATGAAGGTATTGCCCAAGTTTCTCCTGCAAGAGCCGCAGAACTACTTTTTGAAGATATCGTTCTCTTACCCCAAATGCAAAATGAACACGATATTTTCACCGGTATCCTAAAGGCTTTTCTGGGCGATAATAATGTGTTAGAAGTACAAACGCTGATTGAAGAAGCGCTAAAAGCAGAGACCAAACATCAAGAGAAACTCATCGATAGTATCATCCAAATGGAACGTCTTCCAAATACTTATGATGACTTACTCAAAAAACTGCCCCCTCCCAAATTAGCAGAGGTACTCATAACTGGATATTACGAAGAAAAAGATATTATCCTCTTCGATCCAATACCCAATTTTATCTTTACAAGAGATATCGCCGTAACAGTCAATGATCATATTATCATTACCAAAGCTGCCAAGAAAGCACGATTTCGCGAAAGCATGCTGACCGCATTTATATTTTGGGCACATCCTCTTTTCAAACAGCTATACGAAAATGGAAAAGTTATAGATGTCAATGATGTAGACTTATTTCCACCTTCCAATCGTGGAGAAGCCGTCACCATCGAAGGAGGTGATGTCATGATTATTAATAAAGACTATTTGTTAATTGGCTGTAGCGAAAGAACATCCGCCCATACCATTCATTCACTTAAAAAGGTACTCTTTGAAAAGGGTGTCGTCAAAAATGTCGTACAAATCAATATCCCACAAGATCGTTCCTGTATGCATATTGATACCATCTTTACTCAAATCAGCGAAAAACATGTCGCTGCCTACCGCCCATTAGTAATTGATGGCAAAAGTACCTTCATCGAGGTGCATCGTCATGATGGCAGTAAAACAACCTACCCGACAACAAGAGATTTCTTCAAATCAGAAATCAATCCAGAGATAGAATTCATCCTTTGTGGTGAAGGTAAATCTCCTCACCAAGAAAGAGAGCAATGGACTTCAGGCTGCAATTTAGTATCTATTCGTCCAAGTGTAGCACTGACATATGATCGTAATCCATACACAGAAAAAGCTTTCGAAGAAGCTGGCTATCATGTGGTAACAGCTAAAGATCTTTTAAATGCTCTGCAAGCGGGTATCGTCAAAGCAGAGGAAGTAGAAAATACTATCATTACGCTGCCCTCTACCGAATTATCAAGAGCAAGAGGTGGTTCCCACTGTATGACTTGCCCAATCGAACGAGGAGCGTAAGGAAGGAGTTAGTAGTGTAATGAAGAATAAAGCTTTAACCATTACACCATTAAAATGTAACTATTACACCATTATACTTTAACCATTACACCAAACCATATGTACACACACGATTTTAAAAAACGCGTTCGCTACGGCGAAACAGACCAAATGGGCTACCTATACTATGGCAATTATGCCCAGTATTATGAAATTGGGCGAGTAGAAATGCTGCGCTCCGTCGGACTGACCTACAAATCAATGGAAGAAGAACATGGTATATTAATGCCAGTGATGACGCTAGAAATGCGCTTCGTGCGCCCTGCACATTACGACGAATTATTGACCATCCGAACAAGCCTAAGAGAACTACCAGGTAAGACGATAGTCTTTCATGTAGAGATTTTTAACGAAAAAATGAAGCTCGTTAACGGTGGACGTGTTAAATTGTGCTTTGTGGATACTAATACTAATAAAAGTATTGACGCCCCAACTTATTTAGTAGAAAAACTTCGTCCTCATTTTGAAGAAAATTAAGATTCCATCCGTTAATGAAATAAAGGAATATTTCCTTAGTCTACCCGCTATCATTCATCTCATCACTTGGTCAAAAGAAAATTCTTTGCCAGGCTTTTATAAAGTACCGCTTTATGATGTCTTAGTATTTTTATATAATGAGTTTCGTAGAGATGATCTATTCACTCGAGCCAATTCTATGGCTTTTAGTTTTTTCCTATCGCTCTTCCCCTCCCTCATCTCCATCTTTACTTTACTTCCCTACATTCGTAAATATTTATTAAGCTTCTTACCTGACAATGGAGCTAATTTTGATGAAATTTTAAGAACTCAAATCCTAGAAGTAGTGCCCGGTAATGTAGGTAATGAAATCTTTTCCTTTATTGATGACCTGACTAAAAACCCAAGAGTGGGTTTGCTTTCCTTTGGTTTTTTATTAGCTATTTTTTTTGCATCCAATGGAATGTTGGCTATGATGAAAGGTTTTGAGAAATCCTACATGAAAACATTTAAAAAGCGTTCAGCTTTCCGCAAACAACTCATTGCCATCTTCCTTACTTTTCAGTTTGGACTGCTCGTTATTGCCTCCGTAATCCTCATCATCGTAGGCAACTTAATCGTCAACACTATTGCAGATTATGTGCAATTGGGCATACTAGCACGCTGGGCCATTTTCTTAGTGCGCTGGTTCGTCATCATCTTTCTTTTCTATGCCGTAATATCTATTATCTATAAATATGGTGTTGCGCTTAAACAAAAATTTAATACCTTCTCCCCCGGCGCTACACTCGCTACTACCTTATCCATATTGTCGTCTATTCTTTTTTCTTTTTACGTAGATAACTTTGGTAGATACAATGAATTGTATGGTGGCTTCGGTACCATAATCGTGACTATGCTTTGGATTCAAATCAATTCCTTAGTACTACTGATTGGATTTGAATTGAATGCTAGTATTGCCGTAAACCGAGACTTAAAAGCAGAGATTGAAGAAGATCATTAGGGGCCTACCCCACTTTTTTCCTTTGCGGAAGTCTCCTAAAGGAAAAAAGCGGGGTCGCTACGTTTCAGGGCTAACGGCCCTGCGGTCTGCACTGTAGCATACGCTACCGCTTTCCTACAGTGCCCCCTTCCACATCGCTAGTCCGACAAAATCAATTCCAAACAATTGATCGAGATTGCCTTTCTAGAATTCTACCTGAATCAAAACTTAGACGAACTGTAAATTGATGCCTAGATCCCAAAGCAGGCCTCTCTGTCAAAAGAAAATCCCACTGGTCTTCAAATATCAATCCATCAGCAAAACGAACAGTTTCATCTATACTCTGACCAGAAAAAACAAGAATAATTGACTCTAAAGGTTCTCCCGCTGGAATATCATTGTAATCATTATCACTAAATACCTCCATCTTGTTGATACCGTCGCGAAGTTCCATATTACGGGCACAATGAATAGCTAATAAGGTATT
>JAKVCU010000068.1:0-36695 GCA_022448955.1 Saprospiraceae bacterium | reverse complement strand
AAGAAAAAGATGCCCCAATAGTAGCATCCACGTCCATAAGAAGCAGTAAGCTATCCCCAGTAATGGTATCTGTTTCGATCACATCAAAATCCATTTTGGCTAAAGAAATATCAAAGTCATCTAAAGACCAAAAAGTGATATCATCCGGACAAAGACAGCCAAAACCGCCTATAAATATGGCCAATAAAAAAATTATTTTTTTCATGTTTTTTTTATTACAACGATCTAATTTAAAAATTCGTCCACCCTACCAATAAAGTGATCCCAAAAAAAGAACTAATTTGAAAGCTAGTTACCAACCTCCTTTTTGAGAAAAATCCAAATAGCATGAAACGATACCTGAGCCTTCTTTTTTTCCTATTTAGTATAAGTTGTTTTGCACAAAACAACTTCCGTGGGGGCGAATATATTCACCATGCTGGAGAATGCGTCTCCCAAAGTGAATACACTCGAATTCATCAAATGCTCAGCGAGAATATTCAAATGCTCAGAGCCAAAGGGCTCCTACCTCAAAATGCTAGAAACACCCTTGAGTATTCCTGGCCATTGCGTCAAGCAGATGGTTTTTCCTACAATGAAATTTATGGCATTTCAAACTTCGTAGATCACAATGAAGAATATTCGTCCAGCGATACACCTTCCACCATTACAGACTATAACTGTCAAAGTCGATCTTATGATACAGGGGATGGTTATAATCATTCTGGAACAGATTATTTCACCTGGCCATTTGGTTGGAAAATGATGGCAGACAAACATGCCGAGATTATTGCTATTGCAGATGGAACCATCATCGGAAAAGATGATGGCAATCATGATGAAAATTGTACTTTCAATGGCGACACTTGGAACGCCCTGTATGTTTTACATGAAGACAATTCTGTATCTTGGTATGGGCATATGAAAAAAAACTCACTTACGACTAAAGATATCGGCGAATCCGTAGTCGCAGGGGAATACCTAGGCGTTATTGGTAGTAGTGGTAATTCTACTGGCCCTCATTTACACCTAGAAATTTACAAAAATGGAAATCTAATCGATCCTTATTTAGGAACTTGCAATCCTACCATCATTGAATCTTGTTGGGAGGAACAAAAACCTTATCGAGAGCCTAGTATCAACACTATTTTAACCCATGATGCAGATCCCAACTTTTTGGATTGTCCAAGTCCTACTCAATCCATTGAAAACCACAATATTCAAAATTGTTTCCAAGCTGGTCAGGCTGTTTACTTTGCAGCTTACTATCACGATCAAATCGCTGGTTTGTTGGCACAATATCGAGTGATTATGCCGAATGGAACCATTTTCCAAAATTGGCAGCACGCCTCTCCAGAAACTTATAATGCCTCCTATTGGTACTGGTGGTGGACCTTACCATCCAACGCCATGTCCGGAATATGGACCTTTGAAGTCAAGTTCGGTGGCGAAACTGTTACCCATGAATTTTCGGTTGGCAATGTATTGGCGACAAGCATAAGTGGTCCTATTACACCAGAGCCACTAACAAGTATCACATATAGTACCTCCAATCAAAACGGATTTACCTACGAATGGACCATTGAAAATGGTACTATCCTTGACGGACAAGGAACATCTGAAGTTATGGTGGAATGGGAAGATCTATCAGAAGGAGAGATTTGTGTTACCAACATCAATGCAACCGATTGTATCTCCACAGCCTCATGCTTAATGGTTGATATTATTGCTGTACATATCAATGAAGCCAAAATACTGAACAGCCTAGAGATCGCCCCTAACCCAAATAATGGTCAATTCACCATTATACTAGAATGGGGAAGGACCGCTGAAAATATAAACATTCAATTATTAAACACTGCAGGTCAAGAAGTTCAAGAAATATTCAGTGGTGATATTTTAGAAGGTCGCCAAGGCTTCTTTGTTAACTGGCCATTAGCAGCAGGTGTTTATCTATTAATTATCCAAGGATTAGAAATAATTGAAACGCAGAAAATAGTCGTACCATAAAGATATTATGATGAGTAGATTCTAGCTACCTCATTAAAAGTACATCTCCATCAAAATAGTAGTTTCGCTCTCTAATTTTAAACTTCATAAACCACACATATACACCAGTTGGCATTAGATGATTTCCAGCTTTCTTACCATCCCACCATTCTGAATAATCATTGGTGTTAAATACTGGATCTCCCCAACGAGAGTATATTTGAAATTCATAGTTTTCTACATTTTGGCATTCTAAATGAGGTAAAAAGAAATCATTCTGACCATCATTATTTGGTGAAAAAGCATTAGGTACAAAAACAGGTACACGCATGGTATTGACGAAAGTGGAAGCAAAGGTTTCAAAACACCGATTAGAAGCTATTAAACTATAATCACCGGGATCAGACGGAGATATCGAAATGGAGGTCTCCCCGGTAGACCAAATTATCTCATCCGTCCACATTGTATCTGCTGTTACTTCTACTTGATTCTCTTCACAGAGTAGTGCCTCTGCCACCTTCAATTCTACTATTGGTGGCAGAATTTCCTGAACAAAGGTTTCAGCTACAGCTATTTCGCCGCACTTATCTGTGACACTTACTTGATACGTACCGGTGGAGGCTGCAACAAAATCAATATCAGTAGAAGAATCTGACCATTGATAAGCCACTGCAGTATTCGCATCAGCCATTAATACAACTTCTTCTCCCTGGCACATTTCAGAAGGACCATCAATTTGTACATTAATTTCTGGAGGCCATGTGATGTCAATGAATTCTGTTATTGCTCCACAGTCATTTATAAACTCTACCCAATAAGTACCTGGTGTATCAATTACAATACTATCTACAAAAGCAAATCCAGTTGACCAAAACCAAAACCCATCCGAATTGACTTCTAGCTCTAACACGCTGCTATCTCCTTTACATAAATCTGTGGAATCAACTAGTATATGAGCCTCAGGATAAGGCTTATTCTCCGATTCTACCACAGCAGTATCTGTTGCTATGCCACATTCATTAGTAGCCTTTACCCAATAAGTACCTGGATTCCCCACACTGATGACATTATTCGTCTGAGTAGTTGACCATTCATAATCAGTTGTCACACTAAAAGGAACAGAAAGATTAACATTATCATTTGGACATGCTAACTTTCCAGAAATAAAAATATCCACCTCCGGAAAATCTAAAGTGCCAATTGTTACTGACGCACTAGTAGAATCCCCCACCTCATTAATAGCAATCACAGAAAAAAGATTCGCTGTGGTAACCACAATAGCCGAATCAGTCATACCATTAGACCATATAAATTCAGCATCCATATTCGAAATAGCTGTTAGAGTGGACGTATCTCCCGGACAAAGTGTGGAATCTCCTTGTATACTAACGGAAAAATCTTCTTGTGAAAAGAGCGGTATGACCGCAAAAAATGACCAAACAATCAACCCAAGAGTTGAATGTATTTTGGGAGTGTTCATGCCTTTGTTTTGTTTCTGTTTGCACTAAGTAACGAGGATGTCTGTATATTCTACTTCGTGCTTTACCTATCAAAATATGGGGAAAAGTGATTGTAGAACGGTAGTATAGTTTAAAAAAGTATAAAAAAAGCAAAAACTTTCTACTTTCAAGTCTATTCCAATATCTTGTAATACTTAAATTATATTTCATGCAACTCGATATTTATCAGGTAGATGCTTTCGCAGAAAAGCTTTTTGGCGGCAATCCAGCAGCGGTCGTTCCCCTACAAGATTGGCTTCCTAATGAAAGGATGCTCCAAATAGCTATGGAAAACAATCTCTCTGAAACCGCTTTTTTTGTCCCTACTGATCATGGCTTCCATCTTCGATGGTTTACTCCTGTACGTGAGGTTCGACTTTGTGGGCATGCTACTTTGGCAACAGCACATGTGCTGTATCAACACTTAAACTATCAAAAAGCATCTATTACCTTTTCAACTTTAAGTGGCCCTTTAATAGTAGAGCATATAAATAATAACTATATCATGAATTTCCCAACAGATCAGGCAAAAACCATTGCCCCGAATAGAATCCTTCTAGATGCCCTTCATCTTGATGACCAATTCGGAGCAATCTTTGAAGGAACAGATGATTATCTCGTTGTTTTTGATACTCAAGAAGAAGTTCAAAACTTACAACCTATTTTCAGCAAATTAGCGCAGCTTGACAAAAGAGGAGTCATTGTAACCGCTCCCGGAGAAACAGTAGATTTTGTCTCCCGTTGCTTCTATCCCAAACTTAATATTTTAGAAGATCCAGTAACCGGTTCTGCGCATACCTTGCTAGGCCCCTATTGGTCTAATCGCCTCCAAAAAGATAGCCTAACTGCTTTGCAGCTTTCCAAAAGAGTAGGTCGCCTAAAGGTAGACCTATTAGAAGCTAGAATAAAAATTTCTGGAAAGGCCATTACTTATATGAAAGGTCTCATTTTCTTATAAACAGGATGTAAAAATTTCCGAATAATGCAAAAGATAATTTGTTTTTACTTACTATTTTTTTGTTGCTCTACTCTAAATGCACAAACTGAAAAAGGAAGAATTATTACAGGAACCATCTTAGATGCAGGAAATAGCCTAAATGGCATCTTGGTAGCCCCTGCCAATACCTTAGGGCTTAGCTTTTCAAATGTCAAAGTTGATTTTGGAGGAGGCTCAGAAATAGAATCTAGGGTAACTACCTTTACCCTTAGTCCTCGTATTGGTTACTTTATTACTGATGGTTTCGCACTGGGACTCAATACAAGTTATCTTTTTCAAAGGGTCAATGCTGAAAATAATGATGGTGAAACAACCCTGAACCTGTATTCACTTGGACCATTTGCAAGATATTATTTTCAAATCCCCAACTTCCAACCATTTATTGAAGCTTCTATCAATCTTGGGCAGATCAAACAAGAGAGTACATTTGGATTTGGTGGACCTAGTGAGGGTACAAGTATTTATCGCGATGTTTTCCTTGGGGTAGGAGGTGCCTATTTTATCAAGAATACAATCGCACTAGAGGTTACACTAGGATTTCGTTCTTTGAATTTGGAAGCTGATCCAGATGTTATGGAGCAGACAGAATCAACCAACACTTTGGGTATGCGAATAGGCTTTCAAATACTACTAAACTAATTAGACTATGGACAAGCATTTAAGCGATATCCTTTTTCACTTGGGTGAAAACCGAGAAAACTACTTTCATGCGGTCTCCCCTCCTATTATCCAGACGAGTAATTTTGCTTTTAAAGATATTCATCACTTTCGTAAATCTTTTGAAAGTGAATATGATAGCCATATTTATTCAAGAGGAAACAACCCAACTGTCAAGATCCTTCGAGAAAAATTAGCTGCTCTAGAGAAAGCAGAGGATGCACTTATCTTTAGTAGTGGTAGCGCAGCCGTAGCTAATGCAGTTATTGCAAATATCAATGCAGGTGAGCATATCGTTTGTGTTGAATCACCTTATTCATGGACCAAAATTTTGCTCAATAACTTTCTCAGCAGATTTGGCGTAAGCCACACCTATGTGGATGGTGGAAATATCCAGGCCATAAAGGATGCTATTCAAGAAAATACAAAGGTCCTGTATTTAGAAAGTCCTAATTCTTTGATGTTTGGCATACAAGATTTGAGTGCCTGCGCGAAATTAGCCAAAGAACATGGCATCGTGACCATCATTGATAATAGCTACAGTTCTCCTCTTTATCAGAATCCGATTGAGCATGGAATAGATTTAGTAGTGCACTCCGGAACCAAATACTTGAATGGACATAGTGATGTGGTATTAGGAGTTGTTTGTGGAAGTAGAAAAATGATGGAAAAGATTTTCTATTCAGAATATATGACATTGGGAGCTATTTTGTCTCCACACGAAGCTGCTTTGGTCATTCGCGGATTAAGAACCTTAGAAATAAGAGTCCATCGTTCCAACGAAAGTGCATTTAAAATAGCGCATTACTTAGAAAATCATTCAAAGGTAAAATCTGTGCTTCATCCTCTGTTACCATCTTTCCCACAGTACGATTTGGCGAAAAGCCAGATGAAAGGGGCTGGAGGTTTGTTTAGTATTCACTTAGATGTAGATACAATAGAAAAAGTGGAGGCCTTTGTGCACGCTCTAAAATATTTTACAATGGCGGTTTCTTGGGGAGGACATGAGTCCCTAGCTTTACCAGCTGCAGGGTTTTATAGAATAAAAGGAAGAGAAGATTCACCTGTGCCATTTACATTAATTCGCTTCTATATTGGACTCGAAGATCCTGAATGCTTGATTGAAGATTTGGACCAAGCACTGAAAGTTTTGTGATCCAAGTAGAGTTATGTATATTCGGACACTAATGCGGTAATTTATAAGCAAAACGGACTTTCTACTTCATCCCTAAATTAGACATAATATGAAAGTAACCTATTTAGGCCATGCTAGCTTCCTAATCGAAACAGGCGGTAAAAAACTTATCTTTGATCCATTCATCTCAGCTAATCCATTAGTAAAAGATATTGATGTTGATAAGCTAAAAACAGATTATGTACTAGTTTCTCATGGTCATCAAGATCATGTGGTTGATGCAGAAGCTATCATTAAAAATAATGAAGCGACTTTGATCTCCAACTATGAAATAGCGACTTGGTTTGGACAAAAAGGCTGTACCGTCTATCCTGTCAACCATGGTGGGAAAGTCAAGATGGATTTTGGCACCATCAAATACGTCAATGCCATCCATTCTAGCGTATTGCCTGATGGCACCTATGGTGGTAATCCCGGAGGTTTTGTGGTTTGGAATGATCAGAATTGTTTCTACTTTGCGGGAGATACTGCTTTAACTTGGGACATGAAACTCATCCCTATGACTTGCCCAACATTAGATTTTGCCATTCTTCCAATTGGTGATAACTTCACGATGGGATACGAAGATGCCGTGATAGCCAGTGATTTCATAGCTTGTGACAAAATTATCGGTTGTCATTATGATACCTTCCCATATATCGAAATGGAAAAGGAAACAGCTCAAAAAGCTTTTGCAGATGCAGGAAAAGAATTAATTTTGCTCGCAATAGGTGAAACCATCGAAATGTAGTAATAAAAAAGCTTCTTTGGAAGCTCATTACATAAAGGAAAGTTCTTTGCAAAAAATATAAACATGGCAAAAGTAATTGCAATTGCAAATCAAAAGGGTGGCGTTGGAAAAACAACTACAGCTATTAACCTAGCTGCTAGCTTAGCTATCCTTGAAAAAAAAGTATTATTAATTGACTTTGACCCCCAAGCTAACTCCTCATCAGGTGTTGGTGTACTACCTGAAGATGTAGATACCACTATATTTGACTGTTTGATAAATGGCTTAGAAACAGAAGAAGCCATCTACGAAACAGACACCCCCAATTTGCACGTCATTCCATCTAGCATCGAACTCGTTGGTGCAGACTTTCAGCTGGTCAATATGAAAGATAGAGAATTTGTGATGCGCAAGATCGTCGATCAAGTTCGAAAGTACTACGATTTTATTTTTATTGATTGTTTACCCTCACTCGGCTTAATTACAGTTAATGCTCTAACTGCAGCAGATGCAGTTCTGGTTCCCGTACAATGTGAATTCTTTGCATTGGAAGGCTTAAGCAAATTACAACAGACCATCAGCCGTGTAAAAACAGCATTAAATCCTAAACTAGAAATTGAAGGAATTTTACTTTCGATGTATGACAAGCGACTTCGTTTGGCAAATGTTGTTATCGAAAAAGTTAGAGAAATCTTTAAAGACAAAGTATTTGACACGATTATCCATCGGAACTCAAAAATTGGCGAAGCACCAAATATGAGAATGCCCGTGGTACTCATCAACGCTTCAAGCAAAGGAAGTATCAACTTTTTAAACCTCGCTAGAGAATTCCTTAAAAGAAATGGCGATGAAATCGCAGCAGCGGCAAATGTCTCTACTCCAGAGTCAGAATAAAAACTTCGCTTAAATTTGAAAAGGCGTTCTTTATCATAAAGGACGCCTTTTCCATTTAAAATTCCTTAACTTTGCAAATTCCCACAACGTAATTGTTTAAGACAAAAAGTATATTCAAATGCCGAAGCCGAAGAAGCCAAGGAGCAAAAATAAAACAAGTAAGACGGATTTAGGAAATAGCATATCTAGTATTGATTTCCTGATTCCTAATAATATTGACCAACAAATGGCAGAAAATCCTGAGCAAGCCGTGAAGGAAATGTCTCAGAAATTTGCCATGATCCCTATTGAACAGATTCAAGCCAACCCTGATCAGCCTCGACGAGAATTTGAAAAAGAAGCATTAAATGAACTTGCCGCATCCATCAAAATCCATGGGGTTATTCAACCCCTGACCTTGCGCCGTTTAGAGGCTAATATTTATCAAATCATTTCTGGTGAACGGCGCTGGAGAGCATCTCAACTGGCAGAAATCACAGAAGTTCCTGCTTATATCAGAGTTGTGAATGATCAAGAGCTCATGGAAATGGCTCTTATCGAAAATATACAGCGAGAAGATCTTAATCCATTTGAAATCGCTGTTTCTTATTACCGTTTAAAAGATGAGTTTAATTTAATTGATGAAGAATTAGCCACCCGCGTAGGTAAAAAAAGAAGCACCATTACGCACTATCTCGGACTTTTGGATATGGATATAGTGGTGATTGAGGCTTTAAAAAAGGGAAGAATTTCGATGGGCCATGCCAAAGCAATCAAAGGCGTTGAAAAGAATTTACAAAAACAGGTTTTGGATGAGATCATTGGAAGAAAATTAAATGTAAGAGACTCTGAAAAACTAGCAAAAAGCTACTCCAAAGCCAAAAGTAAATCCTCGTCTAAATCGACGAATAATATGCCAGATGAATACAGAGAAATTCTTCAAAATTTCAAGGAATTTTTTGGTTCTGGAAAGATAAAAATCAATGTGGATAACAGTGGGAAGGGACAAATTGTCATTCCTTTTGATACCACGGATCAATTAGAGCATTTTTACAAATGCGTTGAGCAATAGTCAACAAAATGCAAATGCACCTATCTATTCAATGCAAAAGATCACCTTGTGCGTTTATAGAATAGGAAAAATGATCAATTCATGAAGAAGTTATTTTGTTTGCTGGTTTTATTTCTTTGCATTCAGCTTAGTTATTCCGCTGCTCAAACACAAGACACTACCGTAGCCCCAATAGATACTACCATCAAAATAGATATCAGCCAACCAAAGGAAAAAAGCCCTAAAAGGGCCGCTTTTCTTTCCTTAGCGCTTCCTGGTACAGGCCAAGTTTATAATGGAAGATGGTGGAAAGTTCCCATTGTTTATGGAGCTATAGGTGGTATGGTTTATTTAATTGATTATAATACTGGCCTTTACAATCGCTTGCAAACTGCTTTGACCGCCGAGCGTAATGGTGAAACACATGAATTTACAGGTACGACTATTGGTAATTTAAATTCCTTAGTTGCCCTACGGGATGGCTTTGACAAAGATCGGCAGCTTTCTTATATTGGTTTGGTATTTGTTTATGCCTTACAGTCTATGGAAGCCTTTGTAGATGGGCATTTACAGCAATTTGATGTGAGTGATGATCTAAGCTTAAAAATCAAACCAAGCATTGAAACTATTCAATTGTCAGGCTCACAAGCTGTACTAGGTGTCGGAATCCAATTAAACTTTGGTGATCAAAAAAGAGATGAGCAGATATTACGTTCTATTAGCGCACAATAAACCTTGTGTCAATTCCCACTAGCTGGCAATGTAAAGGTTGGTTGAAAATTTGTCCCTTAAGCTTAGTGCCTCATCAACTTATACTATAAACAAGTTCTAACTTCTTGACAGCCAAATCATGACTAAACAAACAGACAAAAGAAGAGTATTCAAGATTGGAATCGCAATGGCAGGTGCTGTCTCCGCAGGTGCTTACACTGCAGGTGTGATGGATTACCTACTAGAAACACTTAGGGAGTGGGAAAAAGCAAAAGCAAAAAACCGAGAATTAGGAGAACAACATCCTGAATACGATGCTTCAATCCCTATGCATGATGTGGTGATTGAGGTGATGGGTGGTGCCTCAGCAGGAGGTATGACTTCAGCTATGACAGCCCTATCGCTCTTCGAGGATATGCAAGCTGTTCACGATATTCATGCACCAAGAATAAAAAACAAGTTATTTGATTCTTGGGTAAACCTGAATGACGGGCAAGGAAAGTCTACCCTTGAACAAATGATGGAACCGAGAGATATTCGGGAAGAAATGGGCGTTCCATCTTTGTTAAATTCCGAACCAATCGATCAAATTGCCCTAAGGGCTGCAGAAATGTCCGGAAAGCCTAAAGCCTTGCCGCCATACATTTCCCCTAACTTGGAAATCATTCTTACCATTTGTAGCCTTAGAGGAATACCCATTGATGTCAATTTTTTTGATAATGATAGACCTAAATCCCTTAGGAAACCTGTTCGGCCAGCTCACCGAATGTACCTTCACAAAGGGGTGGCGCACTTTAAAGTCAATCCTGAAGAAGACCAAGCGGAACACCTTATTAGTTTTGATCCTAATAACGAACAAGATCGCCTATTACTCATGGAATGTGCCAAAGCAACTGGTGCCTTTCCTATTGGATTGAAGTCCAGATTATTAAAGGGAACCAGCCTTTCCTACATCAAAGGTATGGTCAAAAGAATGTTCAAATCAAAAAATAATGACTTTAAGCTCGAAAATATAGGTATTGATATCAATACCGAAGATGATCCATTCGAATTTGTAGCAATTGACGGCGGTACTGTCAACAATGAACCTTTCGGCGAAATTATTGATGTCCTGGAAGAAAGATATGAGGAAGGCTCTGAATTTGCCGTCTTGATGATTGACCCTTTCCCTAATTTCACACAATCAGAAGGAAGAGTTTCACATCCCACCAAACTGATTGAATTGGTGCCTAGCATTATCGATGCCATTCGCGGACAAGCCCTAATGAAAGAAAATGACTTGATTAAAGGTCTATCTAATGATTATTCTCGACGGATGATATTCCCCAGCCGTGGCGGCGATCCATACCCTATTGCCTGTGGCTCATTGGATGGATTTGGTGGGTTTTTCTCTAAAGAATTTAGAGAACACGACTTTCAATTGGGACGTAAAAACTGCCAAAGCTTTTTGCGCAACTATTTCGTAGTCCCTTGCAAAAAAGCCTATGATATGGAAGTCTTTAGTGATTGGGAAAAAGACGATGAAAAATATAAGCGCTATTATAATCCTGAGCGAGATGGTTATCCGATTATCCCTGATATAAGTTTTGATCGTCGAAATATCAATACCTCTGCCTTAGGTATTCCTGAAAGAAAGAAAATTTCCCCTAAAGTTATTTTCGATCTGGAAAAAAGTATGGTCAAAAGATTCACAGAAGTGCTCATTAACCTTAATCAATCAGATTATGTTCGTCCTACTCCCGAACAATTAGATTTAAAGGAAAAGGTAGAAGAGATTATGGAAACGCACTATCGTAGCTCGGTGTGGAGTAAAATCAGCTCTGGTATGATGACTGCTTTTGGAAAGCTGTTCTGGAAATATTATTTATCTGGAGTATTGGCAAAGGTAATGGCAAAAGAGGCAATCAAGGCCGTTTTAACTGATTTCGAAAAACGAGGCCTACTATCTGAAGATCACAAAAAAAAGAAATGAAAATAATAAATGGTATGTATCGTTATAGGACAAGAAGCAATCGTAAAGACCAACGAATTTCATTCATTTGCTTCGTGTTAAATTTTGAAATATGAGAGAAACTATTTTGCTTTTTGTTGGCCTTTGTTTAGCGACTGCAGCCAGTGGACAATCTAGATTCGGATACGGAATAAGTGTATTTCCCAATTATTCGAATGCACGTCTCATCGCTTTTGATAATCTTTCAGAAGAACAAGTCATTCGTATCACTAATAATGAGACTTGGAAATTTTCCTATACTGGAGGTGTATTTGCCAATTGGAGAAGTGAAAAACTTGGTTTTCAATTAGGACTTAACTATATGAATTCAGGCTATCAAACCATTAGAGATAGCATCCCCTTCGATCAGCCTAATCCAAACAATGCAGATGATTGGCGAATGATTTATCAATCTACCTACATTGAATTACCCATGGATATCCAATTTTATCAAGAAGTGAGCGATACGGACGAGTTTTTCTTCATGTTCGGTGCAACTGCTAGTTATAATATCAATAATAAAATCGAAACTGTTTATTACTTTGGTGATTCTCAAAGTAGTGAAATAGAGAGTCAAGATAACAACAATTACAATGGTTTCAACCTCGGTTTCCAATCTGCATTGGGTTGGGAGAAGTCGTTTAGCGAACAATATGCCATGGTCGTACAACCCACTTTCCAATATTGGTTCAGAGGGATGTTAAAAGATAATAGCCTTAACCGAAGTTTGTTCTCTTTAGGCTTAAGAGTTGCCTTTAAAATTAAACAACAATCCGACTACTAAAATGAAAATCACCTTATTCATTTTATCAATTTTCATAGGATTTTCGGCTTTTAGCCAAACCAATACGAACATCACTATCCGTGCAAAGGCAAAGGATGCCAAATTTATTGGTACTTCTATTGGTGGCGCAATGATCATTGTTAGGAATGCAGACAATGGAACTATTCTTGCTCAAGGTATGGCAGAAGGTAGTACTGGCAATACCAATAAAATAATGAGGGAAAGCAAGGATCGATACACCCAAATTTCGGATGAAGCTTCCGCCAAATTTGTTGCTGAATTAAAGCTAAACAAACCACAATTCATTACCATTGAAGTTATAAGTCCTTACGCCAATCGCCAAGCAAAAATATTAGCAAGCACACAAATCTGGGCTATACCAGGAAAACATATTGATGGAGATGGTATTATTATAGAAATCCCTGGCTTTATCATCGATATTCTGGATCCGCATACTCATCGTTTTATTTCTAAGGAAGATTTGCCGAAAGGCGAATTGAAGGTTAGAGCCAATATCGTCATGATGTGTGGTTGTACTATTTCTGATGGTGGCCTTTGGGATGGCAGTGATATGGAGGTCAAAGCTATGGTTTATCAAAAAGATCAATTGGTTGGGACTTACCCGATGGAAATCACAGATACGGTCAATATCTTTGAAGGAATAATTCCAATGACTCAGACTGGTCCTATAGAAATTATTGTTTATGCCTATGATGCAAAAACAGGCAATACGGGGGTTGACAAAGTAAATTTTGTAATCGATTAGTTATGAAGATAGCCATTGTCCAGCATCGCCCTGTTTATTTTGACCTCGAGGCTAGTTTAGCGAAAGCGGAAAAACTGATGGTAGAAGCGGTACAAGAAAGTGCGGATATCATCGCTTTTGGAGAAACCTACTTCACTGGTTACCCTGCCTGGTTAGATCACTGCCCGAATATCGCGCTTTGGAACCATGGCCCTACAAAGCAAGTCTTTCAACAGATGTACGAAAATGGCTTCGATGCCAATGGCCCTGCCATGGCAAAAATGAAAGAGCTTGCAGCAGCACATCAGGTATACCTATTGTTCGGCGCAAATGAAGTGATTGCTAAAGGGGCTGGCAATGGAACGATTTTTAACAGTCTTTTCATCATTGATCCCAAAGGAGAGCTTTTATTACATCACCGAAAATTAATGCCGACTTATACCGAAAAGTTGCTTTATGGTTTAGGGGATGGTCACGGATTAAAAACAGTAGAAACACCTGAGGGAAAGATAGGTGCTTTGATTTGCTGGGAACACTGGATGCCATTAACTAGGCAATCCTTACACCTAGAAGGTGAGCAGCTACATTTTGCACTTTGGCCTGCAGTGAACGAAGCACATCAATTAGCAAGCAGACATTATGCTTTCGAAGGGAGATGCTTTGTGGTAGCTGTTGGGCAAATTATGCAAGCATCAGATATTCCATCAGTATTAGAGCTCCCTACTCATTTGGCTGAAAAGCCAGAAACCTACCTCATGAATGGGGGAAGTTGTGTCATTGGGCCAGATGGACAATTTATACTTCCTCCACAATTAGAAACAGAAGACATATATTACTGTGATTTACCAAACTTAAAAAATACCATTCAAGAAAAATTAAACTTAGACACCGCAGGTCATTATAATCGTCCAGATATTTTTTCCTTTGAAATCGATAAAAGAAGGCAATTGTAAATCCTCCAAAGATTGTACCTTAGCATTCCGCAAAAAACTTTCGATTGCTTTAAAGTCTTTTATTAATTTTGCCTGCTTTAAATGAATCGCTTGGTTAAAACAGTAGCCTGAAAATTATCGAAAGAGGAAACCAAACAGTCAATTTTCTGCTTGATTACACTCAATTGACAAAAGTGGTCTGCTTATCCCACGTAAAATGCGGTACAAATCAGTTATGACAACATTTTGACGGTGCTTTACTGGACATAGCAATCAAGTAGTGCTTAAATTTGTTAGACTAATAAATAAGTGTTATGAAAAAGATTTATATCATCGCCATTATTATGGTAGCTGTTGCTATCGGCTTGTTTATTAATGCTGGAAAAGATATGAGTACTTACTCTACCTTCTCACAAGCATTAGTCGCTAATGGTAAAGTAAAAGTAGTCGGTCAATTAGCGAAGGACAAAGAGATGTACTACAATCCTGAAAAAGATCCCAATTATTTCAGTTTTTATGTCCGTGACACAGATGGCCAAGAAAAAAAAGTTGTGCTATTCCAAGAAAAACCACAAGACTTTGAGCTGTCTGAGCAAATTGTACTAACAGGAAAGATGAAGGGGGATGAGTTTCATGCCAGTGATATGCTTATGAAATGCCCATCGAAATATAAAGACGAAGAAATCTATATTAAAGGCGAAGAACGTCAAGGGTAACCTTTTAGTTATTGGTTGTTGGTTATTAATATAATCTCTGAACCAACAGCGAGCAACGAGCAACCATCCGCATTTGGCGGACTAACAACAATTCATGGAAGACATTCAATACATCGGCGAACATTTACTACCTGGCAAAATTGGGCAATTAGCCATGTTCTTAAGTTTTGCGGCTAGTATCCTAGCTATTCTTTCCTACTATTTTGCTACGCAAAAACGAGATACGGAAGAATATGAGTCTTGGCGGAATTTGGGGCGTTTTGCCTTTATCACTCATGGGATAGGCATATTCGCGGTAATTGGTGTAATCTTTTATGTCATGGTCAACCAATACTATGAATATCAGTATGTTCAAGCCCATGTATCGGAAGATTTACCGATGAAATATATCTTCTCAGCCTTTTGGGAAGGTCAGGAAGGTAGTTTTTTGCTATGGATGTTTTGGCACATTGTACTTGGTTTCATATTAATTGGTACTGCTAAAAAGTGGGAAGCTCCTGTATTGGCGACGCTAGCTAGTATTCAGTTATTTATTGGGTCTATGATTTTGGGGGTTTATCTTGGTTTTGGAGATGAGCCTGCCCGCGTTGGTAGTAGTCCATTGATGTTGTTAAGGGATATGGTTGATGCCCCAATTTTTGCGAATGCCGATTATGTAAGTCTTATTAAGGGGACTGGTCTGAATCCGCTCTTGCAAAATTATTGGATGACCATCCACCCCCCTACGCTATTCTTGGGTTTTGCATCTACGGCGATTCCTTTTTGTTTTGCTATTGCTGGTCTTTGGACAAAAGAGCACAAAGGATGGCTTAAACCCGCACTGCCTTGGGCATTATTTAGTGGTTTCATCTTGGGCACAGGTATCCTTATGGGTGGTGCTTGGGCATACGAAGCATTAAGTTTCGGGGGTTACTGGGCATGGGATCCAGTTGAAAATATGTCATTGGTGCCTTGGCTAATTCTAATTGCTGGTATTCATACCAATCTTATTGCCAAGAATACGAATTACTCTATTCGTAGTACCTATATCTATTACCTACTGACCTTCCTATTTATCGTTTACTCCACTTTCTTAACTCGAAGTGGTGTATTAGGCGAAACTTCAGTACACGCCTTTACGGAAATGGGACTTGAGACGCAGTTGATCCTTTTCATAGCAGCCTATTCGCTCCTCTCTATAGTTTTGTTAGCGGTAAACTACCAGCAAATTCCTGGGCCGAAAAAAGAGGAAGCAACTCCATCCAGAGAATTTTGGATGTTCATCGGTACTTTGGTCTTACTATTCTCAGGTTTGATTATCACAGCTTCGACTTCCTTGCCTGTTTATAATAAAATCGTACAGTTTTTTGATCCAGTTTATGAAGGTAGTGTGATTACCGATCCAGTTCCTCATTATAATAAATACCAAATTTGGATCGCTATATTCATTGCATTCTTGTCTGGAGTCTCACAATACTTGAGGTATAGAGGAGTGAATTGGGCGAAACAAATGCCTAAATTTTTAACAAGATCAGGTATTGCATTAGTAGGTGCAGCAGTTATGAGTTTCTTAACTTTATTATGGATTGAAGCAGAAGCTTGGCAATACAAAGTCTTGCTATTTGCGGGAATGTTTGCGGTGGTATCCAACCTAGATTATATTATTTTCTTTATGAAAGGCAATATGAAGGCTGGTGCTTCTGGTGTTGCTCACCTTGGTTTTGGTATCATGATTGTGGGTATTTTGGCTTCTGGTTTGAATAAGAATTTCATTTCTTCTAATCCATTTATCATGGATGGATTGATTGAAGGGGCTTCAGAAGAAAGTCTACGCAATAACATTTTATTGTTTAAGAACTCTCCTATGATTATGAAGGAGTATGAGGTAACCTATACAGAAGATACCTTGAATACCTTCACGCGCACCTATACGGTTAATTATAAAAGAAAAGATGAAAGCGGAAAAGTGATTGAAGCCTTTAACCTTTATCCCAATATCCTTTACGACAAATCATTCACAAAGATTGCCGCGTCTAATCCATCTACCAAAAGATATTGGAATAGAGATATTTTTACCCATATTGCTTCTCTACCGCAGGTAGAAATGGATGCAGAATATCGTCAAGAAAGAGAAGATAGCTTAAAATATAAATTGATCACTACAGAACTTCAGCAAACGAATGTTTTCTTAGATACCGTTCCGATTAAAGACCAAGATACTTTCGTAGTGAAAAGATACGACATCGAAGTCCTTTCTGTATCAGAAAATGCTAGGCATCCTGACTACAAGCCTGAACTAGGTGATGTAAGTATTGGTGCCAAACTTCGTATTCGTAGAGATGACATTGATGAAGTATTTGAAGTAGAACCTATTCTTGTACTTAGAGAACAGCTGCTATATAGCTATCCAGTGCAGATGAACGAACTGAGTGCAAAGATTAGATTAAGTCAAGATATTCTGGATCAAGTCTTAACTATTGAGCAAGATCTGAACTATCAAGAATTTAACTTCAAACAAGGTGCTGAAATACAAATAGGTAATCAAAAGATTCGATTTGTAGGTGTAGACAAAACACCTGAGCATCCTTCCTATGAAGAAAAAGAAGGTGATATTGCGATCAGCGCTATTATGGAGGTTGAAAATGTGAATGGTGATACTTTCGTAGCAAAACCAATGTATTTCATCCGCGATAATAAGCCTTATCAATTAAAATATGAGATCAAAGAAACGGGAACGCACTTCCGCTTTGTAGGTGTCAACCCAACGGAAGGTACCATGCAAATGTTGGTGGCACAAACAGCACCAAAGGTTATTAATAGTGTACCAGTTGAATTAGCAACGAACTCATTACGATCAGATTATATCGTTTTAGAAGCTATAGAATTCCCTGGAATCAACTTATTCTGGGCAGGTTCTGTTTTTATGATGATAGGATTATTACTAGGGATGTGGAACAGAATGTCGCAGCCCAAAATAGTGGAATCGGTTTAATGAATATCCAATCCATTGTAATCATTGGTGCAGGAAATATGGCATGGCATTTGGGCCATGCCCTAAAGATAGCTGGCTTAGAAATCAAGCAAGTCTTTAGCAGAAAGCTTGAAAAGGCAATTCAACTTGCGGATTCTCTCGATGGTCAGGCAATTAATGATCTTCAATCCATTGATCAGCACAGTGATTTATACATTATTGCAGTAAGTGATCAAGCCATTGCAGCAGTAAGTCAGCAGCTAGTACTTCGGCTTTCGCCAAATGTAATGATCGTGCATACCTCTGGGGCAACACCTTCTACCATATTTGATGCACATTTCTTGCGCAAGGGTATTTTTTATCCATTACAAAGTTTGTCGAAAGACAAAAAGACAGATTTCACGAAAGTGCCTATTTGCGTACATGCCAACCTACAAGAAGATGCTGAAAATCTGTATCAACTAGGTCGAAGAATAAGCCATCAAGTCGCTTACATCGATGACCAACAAAGGGCGGTCTTACATATTGCTGCAGTCTTCGTTAATAATTTTTCCAATTATCTATTTCATGTAGGAAGTGAGATAACCAAGGATGCAAATGTTCCATTTGAATTGCTCCTACCATTAATCCAAGAAACCGTTGAAAAGATCAAAGATCAGCCTCCCCAAAAGATGCAAACTGGCCCTGCCATCAGAGATGATCAAAATACAATAGACCGACATTTAGCCTTTTTGGAAAACTATCCTTCCTTTGCAGAGGTTTATCAATTAATCAGTCGATTAATTCCTAATATGAATTCAAAATAAGTACTATAATCATATGAGAATTACAGGTTACATAGAGCACCCCATCTTTAAGATTACCATCTTCAAAATGGATAATAAGTTCAGTGTCAAGTTTGAAACAGGCCTTTTTGAACAAACCTACAAATTTAGAACGGGCGATGGTATTGAAAAAGAGCAAGATATTCGCGATCTAGTGGATGCTACTTTTATTGAAGAAGTGAGTCAGCATTTTCAAGCAATGAATATCACTCGTACAAATAGTCTAGCAAAAAGAATGCAGGGAGATGCTTTAGATGAATTTGAGGTAATTATATAAACCTTCTGTATTACCGTCTGTTAAGTCTGTAATAAATATAAAAACATATGTTCGGATTATTTAAAAAGAAAGATCCTGTTGACAAGTTGAAGTCAGCCTATCAACGTATTATGGAAGAAGCTATGCGGATACAGCGTAGCGGCGATCTAAAAGCATATGCTGTCAAGATCGAAGAAGCAGAAAAAATTCAACAGAAAATTGAAGATTTACAAAAGAAAGCATAGTGTGCTGCCTCCGCTACTAGGGTAAACTAGCAGATGGAGGCGCTGAACCTGTTTGAGGAATATTCGGCTGATATTGAGAATAATTTCGAATATAATTTTCTACAAAGCCAGACAATACTTCCAATCCCATATCAAACTGGCTATTGTTATTAACGATGAGATCAGCTTCCTCCATATATGGTTTGATGTACTTTTCAAAGGTCGGAAGTACATGATGTTCATAGCGGTAGAGCACATCATCTAGCGGATAGTTACGCTCAATTTGATCGCGTTTAATCCTCCTAATGACTTTAAGGTTTTCCTTTGCGTGTAAGAAAACTTTCAAATCTAACAGATTCCTTACCTTTTTAAAGTGAAAAACAAAGATTCCTTCCACAATAATGATTGGAGAAGGCTTGAATGTCAGCATTTTAGGTTTAACCTGATCATTGTTAAAGGTATATTCTGGACGGCAAACGACCCTCCCATCGATCAGTTGTTTAAGATCTTGGACAAATTCCTTTTTGTTAATGGATTTAGGCAGATCAAAATTAGTTATCCCTTGGTCATCCACCTCTTGATCTTTTTTCGGGCGATAATAATCATCCTGTGATACAACACAAATAGCGTCCTTAGGAAATCTAGAGCGCAATTGGTTGATAAAGGTCGTTTTTCCAGAACCACTTCCACCTGTGATTCCAACGATTAAAGGCTTTTTCATTGATTGGGAATGCTTTGGCTGTACAAATTTAATCAATTCGTATGGCTGTTTTAGCTAATCTCTCAAAAAACTTCTTAAAGAATTCATGCTTAGGCCTCAAAAAGCTTGTTCGGGAAGTAAAACTTTATCCTTTGCTAAGGAATTGCTGTATTTTGCTTACTTTTACCAGATAAGCGATAATATTATAAATATTTCCACCCTTAGACATTCAATCTTCGTTTTATTCTATGGAATTTATCATTAGTTTGCTAAGAGGAGCATTAGGTATAGCTTTTCTTATTGGAGTTTGTTACTTTTTTAGTGCAGATCGTAAAGCGGTCAATTGGCGAATGGTAGGCACAGGTCTACTTCTTCAGATAGTATTAGCCTTAGCGATTCTAAAGGTGCCATTAGTGAATGGGTTATTTGACTATATCGCTTCTTTTTTTAGAGGGGTATTAGATTTCACAGAAGCAGGAGCTGCTTTTATGTTTGGTGGGATTGTAACAGATATGGACACCTTCGGGTATATCTTTGCTTTTCAGGTACTACCGACTATCATTTTCTTTTCAGCCCTATCTGCTATTTTATATTATTTGGGTATTTTACAATACATTATTTATGGTGTGGCATGGGTCATGAAAAAGACGATGCGTCTATCAGGGCCCGAAAGCTTAGCTGCCGCTGCCAATGTGTTTATTGGTCAAACGGAGGCTCCTCTAGTTGTAAAGCCCTATCTTGAGAACTTTTCAAAGTCTGAGATTCTTTGTTTAATGACAGGTGGTATGGCCACCATTGCTGGTGGTGTTTTTGCTGCTTATGTAGGATTCTTGGGAGCTGGAGATCCTGAGCAAGAGCTCTATTTTGCTAAGCACTTACTGACTGCTTCAATAATTTCTGCACCAGCAGCAATAATCGCAGCTAAAATCCTCTACCCAGAGCAAGAAGAAAAAGATATTGAAGAGCAAATGCAAATGACTGGAGATGTTGGTTCAAATGTTTTAGACGCTATATCTACTGGAACAACAGATGGTCTGAAATTAGCTATCAATGTTGGTGCAATGCTACTGGTATTCACTGCTCTAATCTATATGCTGAATGTGATCTTCATGGGAGGAACCGATTTTGTCAATCTGATTGCAGCAAAGTTGAATTTAGCGGAAGCTGGCAGTTGGAATGAGTACATTAGATCCAGCACGGAGAATAGATTTGAAGGCCTGACATTTACTTACTTATTAGGCCAACTTTTTGCACCCATCGCATGGCTGTTAGGTACACCTTCTCAAGATATTACTTTGATCGGTCAGTTATTAGGTCAAAAAACAGTTATTAATGAATTTGTTGCTTACGCAGAATTGAATACCATGATAAAGAGTGGCGTAGAATTTCAACCCAAGTCCATCATTATTGCTACTTATGCATTATGCGGCTTTTCAAACTTTGCTTCTATTGGAATTCAGATTGGTGGAATTGGTGCAATTGCGCCAGGACAAAGAAAAACGCTATCTGAATTTGGTATTAAAGCACTGATTGGTGGTACTGTAGCTTGCTTTTTAACCGCTGCGATCGCAGGTATTTTATACTAACCACTCTATTGCCTTGAAGTTCTGAAACGTCAATAGTCTTTGTATGTCATTATTGACGTTTTAGAAGAGGGCTTTCTGGGTTTAAATTTCTTCAATAAATTTCATTAGTGCTATTCTTGCATCTTGCTTTGCTTGATAATCCCCCTCTTCAGTTCCACCAAATTCATATTGATATTCTTTTCCATTGATTATTATGGTTCCTGTTCTATAGCTTGAACGATCATCGGGATTACTAGAAATGAAGTGGCCAGCATTTTCGTATTTTATATTTTGAAAAGGATAAGTAAAGCTATTCGTTTCTAATCTTTCTTGAATCATATCTGCCATTTGGGCAGCCGGCCAAACCTTATCATCCTTTCCAGAAAAAAGTAAAATAGGGCCGCTTATTCGCTCTACTTTAATCAAAGCATTATGGACTAGATCTGTCTTTGACAATCCATTTTCCCAATAGGCTAGCATTTGAATTTGATCTGAATCATTTCCAGTTATCTTTTCCATAGGAACATACGGTATATCCACTCCTTTATACTTCCAACTTGCTTTTAGGTCGTCCGAATTATAGGGTAATACTGTATTTGACCAAGAAACCGAACTGGGGGCATAGGCAACCACACCACTTACCATTTCAGGAAAAGTGGAAGCAATAATCAATGCTAACTCTGCATTTCTTGATGCGCCCATAACAATGATTTTTGTTGGATCGACTTGAGCTTGCTTGCTTATCCAATTTAGTGCACTTTCAAAATACGTCAACTCAATTTCTTCAGATAATTTTGGCAATCCCTCTTTCCCCATGTAGGGTAATGATAAGCCTACCCATCCTTTTTTTGCAAATTCCTGCGCCCAATAATCTCCCCATTGGCCGCCACCAATAAGAACAACTGCCGTTTTATTTTTTAGATCATCTTTCGAATATAAGCTCGCCTGAAACCCATTTTCATTAATCCACTTTGGTCTTACCCCATCAAATAGCATAGCATCTATTAAATAATAGCCCCCTATTAAAAAAGCTATGATTACGAAGGGTAAGATGAACTTAGCTTTCTTCATATTTCACTTGTGTTTAGGAATGATTAAATATACATTGATACGCAATGGACTTTTGCAGCTTCACAACTATTCGACATCTGCTTCCTTAGATTCTTTGGCTAGCGTGAAGAAAAAAGAACTTCCTCCAAGATCATTTGGTTCGACCCAAATTTCGCCATGATGAAGCTCTACAATTTTTTTACAAATGGCAAGACCTATACCCGTTCCTTTAATGCCAGGGTTAGATTGTCCTTTTTGAAAAACGGCAAATATGATGTCTTTATCTACTTCTTTAATTCCGATACCATTATCACGAATTTCAAATTGAAGATCATGCTCTTTTTCTGTTACTATTACTTGAACTTCGGATCTTCGATCAGCTCGTCTAAACTTAATGCTATTTGAAATTAGGTTTTGGAATAACTGAATCATTTGAGTTTTATCCCCCAATACCTTCCCATTATATTGATAGGAAATCTTTGCATTGGAGTCTTCTATCTGCTTTCGCAAATTATAAGAAACCAATTGTATAATTACGTCTAACTCTAGGAAGATAGGTCTAACCCCTACTCTACCGATACGAGAATACTCCAATAAGTTTTTGATCAAGTCTTGCATTCTTGCAACACCCCCTTTAATATGTTGGATATATTCGTTCTCAGCCTCATCTAACTCTTTTTTCTTTCCTAACAACTGTACATATCCATGAATAGATTGAAGCGGAGCCTGAAGGTCATGAGAGACCACATAAGCATATTTCTCTAGCTCAATATTTGAATCTCTTAGCTCATGAACGGTAACTTCCAACTCCCCTCTTATCCGCTCTAATTCCCTAGTTCTAATCTGGAGTTCGTGTCTAGAATTTAGGAGTTCATTTTCTGTTTTTATTCGTTCACTAATATCTCTTACCGCTGCTGTAAAAAGGTGGGTACCTTGATACTCAAGATCCGAGATATGGATTTCTACCGGAAATTCGGTACCATCCTTTCGCACTCCCTCCATCACCACATTCTGTCCAAGTACGGTTGATATTCGACTTTTGACATAAGTATCCATTCCTTTTTGATGCCTAGATTGATAGCGATTAGGCATTAGAATGGTGAGATTTTGATCAATCAATTCTTCAGCAGTATACCCCCAGATCTTTTCCACCTCTTTATTGACCATCACAATTTTACTATCTGTATTGGCTGTAATAATTCCATCACCTACAGCATTCATCACCTCTTGCAAACGAAGTAGTGCATTTTCACTTTTACTTTTTTCTCTTTCGATGATCGCTTGTGCTTCCCTTAAGTCTTTATTTCTTTGTGTCAGTCTTTGATTCAACTCTTCTAAATCATTCACTTTAGAAAGCAAGGTATTGGCTAGTTGGTGATTAGAAAGTAAACCAATCTTATCAGTATCCAAATATGCTTTAGGGATAAGCGAGATTATTGAAGGGAATTCACTTAGGTATCGGTAATTGTCTGCAAGGGTTTTGTAACATTTTTCGTAAGCTCTTTGAGCGAATGAATTACCCATTCTGTGGGTCAAGGTTTCATTAATAGTTTGGGATACCTCCGCCAAATAGTTAACAGAGTCGATGGAGAAGTCAGAAGTGGAAGATAAAAAAGGGAATAGCTGGAGAGGTTTCTCCCATTCTTCAACCCAATGTTTTGCCGTTTCAAAATAATTTTCTTTTGCTTGACCTAGTACATTAATCACTTCTTTAAGTACTTCAGATAAAAACAAGCGACATAGTTTTAGCTCGATTTGGTCTTGTTCATAAAAAACAAAGCTCAGGTTATTCGCTTTAGCGATATTGGGAAATCTCTGGATGATTTCCAAGCGCAATTTTTGTCTTTCGTTACCTTCTTTTTTCCGCAACTCCGCAAAATGCTGCTCAAAGCTCAAATAAAATTGAGGTAAGCACTCCCGCATCTCCGCGGTGCTCAATTGGAAGAAATTATTGTAAAAGGCTTGTAATGCAGCAGGCATGGACGAAAAAGAAACTTTTCTGTCCAAAAACTGCTGAAACTGTCTTAGCTCAGCTTCAAAGCCTTTTCCGTGGTATAAATCTCCTTTACTATTCAGCCATTTTTGAAAAAAACCAAACATTATTATTAGTTAATGAACGGAAGAAGATTAGTATAACCCACTTCCGTCCAAATGCCTATTACTTCTTACTTACTTTATAAATACTAAAAAATCCATAAGCGGATAAGCCCCATGTAATAATCAGTGCAACGAACCACAATACATTACCTAATGTTGGGCCAAATGGATCACGAAAAACATCATAATGAAAAACATTATGAATTTGCATAGCGATATGGCCAACGGCCATTACCAAGAAGCCCCATGCCAGATAATTCATACCTCGGCCAAAAATTCCACCTTTTAATGCTTTAGCTGTTTGAAAGCTATAATATACACATAAGAATAGAATAGGTAACTCAAAAATACCAAAAAGCATCACAGGGTTATTAAAACCATAACCAGCTCCTCCATGTTCTCCTTGTGCAAAAATAATAATGGTGGAAGCCAATAGGAAGGCTGTTGTAGCCATCCATTTTTTAAATGGGTAGTTAGTTAATCTCATGCTAACGTTTTGAATGAATAAATAAGATGCACCTTGACCTTGTATCCTATCTCTCTAGTAATTTATTAAATTTATACAGCTTTAGGATCTACAGTCGCGTCCAAAAAATATCAGGATGGTTGCTCAATTAGAAGTTTGCTTTATGGTAATAGTATTTGAACTACAAAATAAACGTTTTTTTTAATTTTCTTGAAAAATAAAATGGGATGTTTTCATTTAATGAAAATATCCCATTTATTATTTAAAACTTTAGATGCCATAACAAGATTGCTAATGCCATAAATCCATCCCATCGGATACTATTCATACAGCACATTTTGCAAGCAAAGCATTTACAAAGTGGTAATTAATTTTCTAAATATTTTACTGGTGCATTAGTATTATAAAATACAAATGACCAAAGATCCGCCTGTTCTTCAATAATTTTTGATGTTGGCTTACCCGCACCATGTCCTGCATCTGTCGCAATACGAATAATTACAGGATTTTCACCTTGATGAGATTTCTGCAATTGAGCAGCAAATTTGAAGGAGTGCGCAGGTACAACTCTATCATCATGATCGGCTGTTGTTACCATAGTTGCTGGATAAGAAACCCCTTCTTTCAAATTGTGCAGTGGCGAATAAGCCATTAAGTATTTAAACTGATCTGGATCATCAGCAGAACCATACTCCGGAATCCACCCTTTACCTACTGTAAATTTGTGGTAACGCAACATATCCATCACCCCTACCGCTGGTAAAGCCACCGCGAAAAGCTCTGGACGTTGTGTCATACAGGCTCCAACTAGAAGGCCACCATTAGAACCTCCAGCAATCGCTAGTCTATCAGAAGAAGTATATTTTTGATCGATCAGATACTCCGCAGCAGAAATGAAGTCATCGAATACATTTTGTTTGTTTCCTAACATACCTCCTTTGTGCCATTCTTCGCCATATTCTCCACCACCACGTAAATTAGGCATGGCAAATACCCCCCCGTTTTCTAATAAGATCATTCGAGAAGCACTAAATGATGGCGTCAAGCTAATATTAAACCCTCCATACCCATATAGATAAGCAGGATTTCTACCATCCATTTCTACGTCTTTTTTGTGTACTACAAACATACTTACGTCCGTGCCATCTTTACTCTTGTAAGTCACTTGCTTCTCTACATAATCTTCCGGATTAAACTTCAACTCTGTTTTGTAGAATAACTCCGATTCACCTGTTTCAACATTGTACTTGAAGATGGTATTAGGATAAGTGAAAGAAGTAAATGAGTAAAATAATGTCTTGTAGTCTTCTTTTCCACCAAATCCTCCCGCACTGCCTAAACCTGGCAGCTGAATTTCTTTTTTATTACTGCCATCATAATCCATTTGATAGAATCGGTCCGTTGCTTTCTCTAAATAATTAGCAAACATCTTTCCTCCACCTGTACTGACAGATTGTAATAAGTCATCTGTTTCAGGAATAATCTCTTTCCAATTCTCTTTAGCAGTATTATTTAAATCCAATTCTACCAGACGATAATTAGGCGCATCAATATCTGTGATGACTAGACATTTGCCATCACCTAAATGTTTAACTACATTACTCTTATTACTATAGCCCTCGAATAAAAGCTGGAAATCACCTCCAGTTTTCAAGTTTTTAAAGTAAGTTGCATAGCCATCTGTACCAGGAGCTGCTGTTAAGAATAAGTACTCTTTATCTTCAGAAATACCTACAAAGTGGTACATATCTGGCTGAGTTGGATCAGCATATACCAATTCGTCTTCAGATTGATCGGTTCCTAGTCGATGGAAATAAACCGAATGATTTTGATTATTACCCGAAAGTTCCATTCCCTCTGCTGGAGCGGGATAACGGCTGTAGAAGAAACCCTCATCCGTCCAAGCTGCACCTGAGAATTTGACCCACTCCAATTTGTCAGATAGTTCTTTCTTAGAAGTAATTTCCATTACTTTGATTTCTCTCCAATCTGAACCTGCCACAGATTGAGAATAAGCCACATATTTGTTATCTGGCGAAAAGCCAAGTACGCCAATTGCTACGGTTCCATCTTCCGACAATGCATTGGGATCAATAAACACTTCTGCTTCTCCTTCCAATCCTTTTTGGAAATAAATGACAGATTGATTTTGTAAACCATCATTTTTATAAAAGAAATAATAATCACCTGCTCTAAAAGGAGAAGAAAGCTTTGGATAATTAAACAGCTCCGTATAGCGTTCTTCAATCTTTTTACGAAAAGGGATTTTTTCAAGGTAGCTATAAGTAAGCTTATTCTGGGATTGGACCCAAGCACCTACATCGGCTGCGGTATCTGCTTCTAACCAACGGAATGGATCATTAACGATCGTGCCATGGTAGTCATCCGCCTGCTCTACAGTTTTAGTTTCAGGATATTCTAATGTCATCTTTGGATAATTAGTATCTTCCTTAGTTGCTTCTTCATTTGAAGAAGACTCACATGAAAAAAAACAAACAGCCAACAAAGCTGCCATTGATAAAACCAGATTTTTCATATTTTAGTTTTGATTAGGTATGAATATAGTTTGATTATTGGATGAACTATTAAAGCTAAGGATTTTTGAAGTGATGCTTGTCGCAAAAGTTGCTACATTCGATGAAAGGCCAAAAATTATATACATTTCTAAAAAGTTTGCGTAATTTTGAAGAGTAAAAGTTGATTCTTTTCTTTCGAATAATACGCTTTTGGCACAAATACACCCCTGCATCAAATCCCAGAACAAAAGATTAACGATTAAACTTTAGCACAATCGATACAAATATTGCTACCCACAGAAAGAGAGTAGTCTTTATTGATGTACTCCGCGCTTATGCTATCTTGATGATGCTACAAGGGCATTTTGTGGATACCATGCTGCATCCTGATTTTCGCTCGAAGGAATATACCCTATATTATATTTGGGAGTTTATGCGCGGAATGACTGCTCCCATATTTTTCTTTACTACAGGATTAATTTTTGTTTTTCTGTTGCTGAAGCAAAATCCGAATCCATATAAAAATAAAAGAGTCGTAAAAGGTATTCGAAGAGGTTTTTACATTATTGCTATCGGCTACTTACTTCATTTAAACTTCTTCGCGCTTTTAGCCATGGTATATTCCAACTGGTATATTGCAGTGGATGTACTGCATTGTATTGGCTTAGCGATTATTGCTATGATTGGGCTTTTCTTTTTGAGCTGGCATACCAAGATTTCTTTCGTTGCCATTCTAGGTATTGCTGGCCTAGCTGTCTTTTACTTTAGTCCCCAAGTTAAAGCTATGGATTGGTCGCATCTACCTTTGTTTTTTGAACAATACATGGATAAGAAACACGGCTCTATTTTTACACCCATTCCTTGGTTTGGCTTTACCTTCTTAGGTGGCTTCCTTGGAGCATGGCTTCATCATCATCCCAAAGCAGCTTTCCAATGGTCTTTTCCTATCTTTTTGCTCATCACCGGCCTGTTGTTACATTATCACTCATGGACGATCTTAGTGGCTTTATATAATTGGACCGCTCTGGAGAACCTTCCTGGTTTATTTAATAATAACTACCTATTCTGGCGATTAGGGCATGTATTTGTAGTGATGTCCATTATCATTGCCTTATGTAATATCTTCCAAAAAATTCCAAACTTAATCACAAAAATTGGAAGTGAAACCCTAGCCATTTATAGTGTACACTATATCATTTTATATGGAAGTTGGTTTGGTATAGGCTTAGCGCAAATATGGAGAAAAAGTCTTCATCCTTATGAAGTAATCATTGGTGCTGCACTGTTTATTACGGCATTTGTATTTATGGTCAAATATATAGATGATATTAGATCGTTCAGAGATAATAAAGTTAAAGTCAAACTACTGCAAGCTTGGAAGTGGACCAAAGAAAGACTGATGACACAATATTTAAAATGGAGCACAAAAAAGTAAGATGGGACTTTTTTCCTTAGCGAGATGCTATTTGGTGCAAACCGTATCTATGATTTTTAATTTATCTCTAAATGAGCTATTTAGTTGATTTTCACTCTTTTTAGTTCTTTGTTTTCAAAATGAAACTCAAGAATGTTCTCCCCATAAGTGGTCTCTATTCCTGTACAATCTGAACAAATAAAGTCTTGAAAATTCCCATTTTTACTCCTGCTGATTCCTCGATAGAAATCATCAATCACCCAAAAAATTTCGGTGCCATTCCTTCTCTTAAAAATTTTCAAGGGATAAGTTTCCGCCCAATAAGCAAAAGTCAATTCATTGTTTCCATCTTTTATGGTGATATACTTTGTATATTCTGAGTCTCGAAAAACAAGATAATTTTCCGTAATTCTTAGCGATATAGAGGAATGGTTCCAATCATAGTGATAAGTTCCATTAGGAAAATTAGAAGCTAAAAAGTAGGCAACCGACAAAATAACTAATACCATCAGTACTGCTCTCATTTTCTTGAGTTGACACCAAAAATCAGCCAACCAGTTTGCCCTTAAAAGCGGCACATACGTCCAACAGATGCAAGAAGGCAGATTGCAAACAGCTTTCCAGTCCAATCCACCGAGGGTATGACTATTTTAGTTTTTGTTATGCTCAGTTATTGGTTTTCAATAATTTAAATGACTTGAAAAATCGATTCATGCTTTCATTTTTATCCTTTTTAGGATCTGTAATGACCCCATGTTGGTATAAACTTCCATCCACATAAAACAAACGATAAACCATTAATATTTGTCCTCCAGCATAATAAAACCTATACTCTTTGCCTAAATATGAATCATAGTAGACATCATCAATGGATATGAGTTCCCCATTAACAGCCGCAAGCGATCCATCTATGGCCTTTTTATAAAACCTATTTAATCCGTAGGTATCTCCGCCTTTTACAACGTCTGTTGGATACTTTGTCTCCATAGCTATATAGAATAAATTTGGATCCGAACTGTCTTTTAACTCCAGCATTTTAATGTCCATTGACAGCTTACCATATTCTGAATCTACTACTTTATTTTCTTCTGTAGGTTCCTTTTTAAATTTGATCGAATACGTTAATTCATCATTATTTGATAATATCTGAAAATTCCCATTTGGAATGCCAACCACTTTAAATGAATCAAAAAATCTACCGAGTGAAATATTTTGTTCTTCACCTTCTCTCGAAACTGCTGATATTTGAAAAAGTGAATGATTTATTAAATACACTCTAAATTGTAAATGCACATTATTATTGATGTTCTTCCATTTAAAAATTTTACCTGGAAATCCGTTTGTTTCATCAAGTGTAGAAGATAGCAAATCAAATTCATCATTTTCTACTAAATAATTTTGTGTTGAATTTATAAATCCTTCAACCATATTAAATAGAGAATCTGAGTGTATGTAATCTGCAGGATAATCGGTCTTGACTACTGAATAATATTTATTTGAGTGCAAGGAATCCGTCACATCTAATTCCCATGAATATGTGAATAAAGGCTCTCCTTGAAAGGCTGAGCTATCTACCGATACCAATGGTGTTTGATAAAACGATAATTCAAAGTTGTGCTCATCAGGAGCAATTTTTATCCAATCAGATTGCGCCATTACTTTTACCGAGAGACTAAAAGTAAGCATTAGAAATATTACTTTATTCATATAATTAATTTATCAAGTATAGGGTTTAGCCAATAGCAACTGCATATCCTGTTGAATATATGCCCATAAAAATGAATAACACCATTAATAATTATTTGAGTTCCCCCTTTTCAGACAGCATAATGGCGATCGGCTTGGTTTCTTTAAACTCGGCAAAAATAATAATCATAATTACTGTAATGGGAACGCTAAGAAGCATGCCGGCTACGCCCCAAATTGCTCCCCACAAGGAAAGTGCAAGCATAACCACAAGCGTACTGATATTTAACGAATTACCCATTAATTTTGGCTCCACTAAGTTGCCAATAATTAATTGTACAATCCCGACAACTACTAATACTAAAATGAAAGATTGAAGTTCTCCAAATTGAAAGAGTGCGAATACAGCAGGGAAGATAGTTGCAATCAAAGAACCGATAGTAGGAATATAATTCAAAATAAAAATTAAGAAAGACCAGAAGACGGCTGCCTCTACCCCAATGATCAGTAAAGCAAAATAACTCAAAATACCCGTTATTACACTAACAAGGGTTTTTAGAGAAAAGTAACTGCCCATCGATTTGTTAATTTTTCCTAGAATATGATTGACTTTTTGAAACTCCTCTTGATCAGAATAGACCACTGCCAATTTTCTTGAGAAAGTAGCTTCTTCCATCATTAAAAAAACAAGATATAGAAGAATAAGAAAGGCATTACCAAACAATTCGGATATCCCATTAAAGAAACTACCCAGCATATTCGAGAAATCGAAATCCCCCACAAATTTCTCTACTTCTTTGAAGATATCAATGTTAAACTCATTATTGATTTCTTGTGCAAATCGCTCAATATTAGGTTCGTAGGTAGGCAACTTTTGCGAAAGCTGCTGAATATTTGATCCTAACAAATTAACAATCACTAATATCGTTACAAAAATGATTAAAGAGGCTAAAGTACTTTTTAACCAATTGGGGAACCGTTTTTTGACAAAAGGAATTCGCTCAAGCAATTCTCTGACTTCCTTAATAATAAACCATAAAATGAGCGACATAACAAATGGAATAATCAGTGCTTTACCCCAAATAAGAATAAATCCTGTACCCAAGACAATGATCATCAAACGAGCAGCCTTTCTTACATTCATGTTGGTGTTTTGTTTTGTAGATCAAAACTACAAAATAGAACTCCATTTTTCCAATTGCTTTAACACGGCTGTCATATCTTTTGGCATATTCGCCTCAAAGGTCATGGCCTCTGAAGTAGTCGGGTGTTGAATTGTTAATTGGTGAGCATGCAAAGCCGAACGAGATAATAATGGTCGTTCTTCCTGATCTTTACCCAATCGATAACGCCTTTGTTTGATTTCCGAAAGGAAAAAAGCAGGCCGCTTTCCATAGATGGTATCTACAACTAATGGATGTCCAAGAGCTTTCATATGAATACGGACTTGATGCGTCCTACCCGTCTTGATATGGACCTTAACTAAAGAAAAGTGTTTAAACTTTTGCAAAACTTCATAAGTAGAAATCGCCATTTTGCCACTTCGATGAATAGTCATCTGACCACCTTTATGTGGATGTTTAGCGATCGGTTTTTCAATCACACCTTCAGATGGCTCAGGGTGGCCTTCCACTATAGTTAAATAAAACTTCTGAACACTTCTATTTTCAAATTGCTGAGAGAGATGTTTATGTGCTGCTTCATTCTTCGCAAAACACATTACGCCACTTGTTTCTTTATCTAATCGATGAACCACAAAAACCTCTTCAAAACGCTGTTTAAGCAAGCTCAACAAATTGGGCTTCTCCGGAGAAAATCGATCTGGAATACTCAGCGTATGAGCAGGTTTATGGACTATTATAATGTCATCATCTTCGAATAAGATCTCTAATTTATGTTTCGCTCCCATACTTATAGCTGTTTAAAATGGCGTACACCTCTGCCATAATATTTCCAAACGATACTTCCCTTATATCTTCCCTCTAAATTAGGCTCGTTACTGATACTGATTTTTTGTATTTTTTCATTTAAATATTTACGCTTTTTCCACATCAAATTAGTTTGACGGAAAAAAGATTGATGAGCATCAATAATGGCCTTAATATGCTTAAACTTACCCTGAAATAAGAATAATATACCTGCCAAACCATCCAAAATCAAACGAAACGGAATTAACCACATCAATTTGCTTGTTGGTTCGTTTTTTAAAAGTGTGAACAAACTATTCCTGAAATTCAAAAAGGATTTTCTAGGCGTATTATAATTTAGTGTTCCACCTCCCACATGATAAACTACTGATCTTGGGCGAACCATGATTTTAAAACCTGCGCGTTTTAGTCGCCAACAAAGATCAATTTCTTCTGAATGCGCAAAGTAATCTTTGTCAAAGCCTCCCGCTCCATGAAATAATCTTGCACGAATACACAATGCAGCTCCTGTTGCCCAAAAAATCTCCTGCGTATCATCATACTGGCCTTCGTCTTTTTCGGTCACGCCAAAAATACGTCCTCGGCACAGAGGATAAGCATAACGGTCTATCCATCCACCTGCTCCACCTGCATACTCGAAATATTCTTGGTTTTGGAAGTCTAATATCTTGGGCTGACAAGCAGCTACTGTTTCATCTCTTTCCATCAGTTCAATCATTGGCGAAAGCCAATCTTCTGTAACTTCTACATCAGAATTGAGTAACACAAAATAATCTGCACTCACTTGTTGAAGTGCTTGATTATATCCCTCTGCAAAGCCATAGTTTTCAGGCAGCTGCAGTAATTGAATCTCTGGAAATTGTTTTTGCATAACTTCCACAGAATTATCTGTGGAGGCATTGTCAGCCACGACGATGGAAAGACGAGGATATTTTGTTGCTTTGACAGAAGGAAGAAATTGGCGCAAATATTCACTACCATTATAATTGAGAATAACAACGGCTACCTTGGGTAGCATTTCAAAAGCTGCTTTCTCTTCTTCTGCCTTCTTCTCTTGTTCTAATATACGTAAGCTGTCTTCTTTATCTTTTGCTAGTTGGGCACTCAACTCTTCTAAGCTCTCAAACTTCATATCATCCCGTACTCGCTCAATGATTTCCAATTTCAAACGATCACCATATATCTGTCGATCAAAGTCAAAAATATTAACCTCTATGGTAATATTGGAATGCTCCTCCAACGTAGGGCGATCACCAATATATAACATCCCGCCATAAGTTTGTTTTTGGTGAGTGACCTTTACGGCAAATATTCCAATAGGTGGAATCAGCTTGTGCTTATGCCCAGGATCGAGATTGGCTGTTGGAAAACCAATCTTTGCTCCAATTTTCTGTCCATGTACTACTGTTCCACTTAGCATAAAGTGATGGCCCATTAATCGGCTAGCCTCTCTCATTTTACCAGAAAGCAGTGCTTCCCTGATTTTGGTAGAGCTGACTGCTATATCGTGGACATCCTGCCTTGCAATTTCAATCACTTTAAATCCAGCATCTTTTCCATGCCAGCGTAAATAGTTGATATCACCTCTACGAGCTAGTCCAAATCTGTGGTCATAACCAATTACGATATATTTGGGTTGAAACTTTTCGACTAGAAACTTCTGAATATATTCATCCGCACTTTGCTGAGAAAAGGCAATAGTAAAAGGCACCACCACGACATTATCTACCCCATATCGTTCTAGCAACTGTACTTTTTCATCAATTGTTGTGATGAGACGAAGGGACTTATCGTTCGGATAGACAATCAAACGTGGATGTGGATGAAAAGTAATGACAATACTTTCACCATTTACACTGCGCGCTAAAGCATTCACCCTCTGTAAAATTTCTTGATGACCTTTATGGACGCCATCAAATGAGCCAATAGTGATGACTGCATTTTGAAATTTTGGAAGATCATTTAAATCATTAAAAACATTCATGATGCTGCAAATGTAAAAAACGAAGTAGAATAATGAATATCTTTTTGAAACTTCTTTAGAGAACTGTTTGTTCCGACTAATTGTTCTTATTTTTGCAGAGCTTTTCGAAAAGAAAAGCCATATTGAAAATGAAGACAGGATGAGTATAGACAAATCGACGGTTTACAGAGCACTTACAAAAGTCATGGATCCTAATTCTGGCAAGGATATTGTAAGCATGCATATGATCACGGATTTAAAGATAGAAGGAGATAATGTGAATATCTCACTCGAACTACCTTCTTTAAATAATGACCACAAAGCAGATTTAAATTTCGCTTGTATTGGTGCCATTCAAGAAGTATATCCATCTGCAAATGTCAATTTGCACTTGATTTCTAAAAATGCCCAAGCACCACAGGCCCCGAATAATGCACTGCCTCATGTAAAAAACATTATTGCTGTAGCATCAGGTAAAGGTGGAGTTGGAAAATCTACGGTATCGGTGAATCTTGCATTAGGGCTTCAGCAGCTTGGCGCAAAAGTAGGCTTAATAGATGCCGATTTATATGGCCCTTCTATACCGACCATGTTAGGTTTACAAGGGCAGAAACCGAAGTTACAGCAAGTTTATGGTCAAGCTAAATTAGTTCCCATAGATGCACATGGTATCTCAGTTATGTCCATAGGGTTTATTATTGAGCCAGAGCAAGCCGTTGTCCTTAGAGGTCCACGTCTTTCGGGCATTGTTAAGCAATTTATTAATGATACAATTTGGGATGACTTAGATTATCTTATTGTAGATTTACCACCTGGAACAGGAGACATTCAACTTAGTTTAGTTCAAACTGTTCCAGTTACAGGCGCTGTTTTAGTGACGACGCCCCAAGAAGTAGCCGTTGTAGATGCAGTAAAAGCCATGAATATGTTCTTACTACCATCTGTCAACGTTCCCATTTTAGGGGTGGTGGAAAACATGGCTTGGTTTACACCAGAAGAATTGCCAAACAACAAATATTATATTTTTGGAGAAGGAGGTGGAAAAAAAATAGCTAAGCTCAGTAATTCGATGTTATTAGGACAAATCCCACTAGTACAGGGTGTTAGAGAAGGTGGAGATAAGGGTAGTCCTATCATTTTACAAAAAGATCATTCAACAGCTGCCGCATTTAGAAAGGTAGCAGAAAACACTATTCGACAAGTAGCCGTGCGCCACGAAGTACTTGGGCCGACAAAAGTTGTCAAAATGCAATAAGCCGCTGGTCAAAATGGCTAGTATAATAAAATGGTCAGCTCAGAAATCATAAGAAACTAACAATAAGAAAGTTCCGCATGGTTTTTGAAGGCACGATGAGGTTTTATTGTACCAATTTCAGCCAGAGGCTGACACAGGATATAGCCCAAGTACTTAAATGCCATAATAATATTTCTTTTGGCAATGATAGTAACCTTCTGGCTAACTATTTAGTGTTTTGAAGATAAAATAGTTGTAACTTAAATTTAAGATCAAACAAAAAATAATGTCTGTAACAGAAAAACAAGATTTAATCGCTAAAATCGACCATGCACTGAATGATGTACGCCCCCATCTAGCTGTAGATGGTGGCAATGTCGAAGTTGTTGATATTACGGAAAATAAAATTGTCCGTGTCAAATGGCTGGGGTCATGCGAAAACTGTACCATGTCTGCTATGACTTTAAAAGCAGGGATCGAGCAAGCTATTAAAAATAAAATCCCAGAAGTCAATGGCGTAGAAGCCATTAATGGTGTAGTTAGCAAATAATTGACATGACGCGAAAAGAGCTTTTTGATCAAATTCAGCATAAGCAATCGTACTTATGCGTAGGTTTGGATGCAGATATGAGTCGAATCCCTTCTCATTTACATCACCGCTCTGATCCTATTTTTGAATTTAACAAACAAATCATAGATGCCACCAAAGATCTTTGTGTGGCTTATAAGCCTAATATCGCTTTTTACGAAGCACTAGGTCCTAAAGGTTGGACATCCTTACAAAAGACCCTTGAATATATTCCAGAAGAACACTTTACCATAGCAGATGCAAAAAGAGGTGATATTGGTAACACATCAAGGTTATATGCTAAAGCATTTTTTGAAACATTAAACTTTGATTCTGTAACCGTTGCCCCTTATATGGGTGAAGACTCGGTTAAGCCTTTCCTCGAATTCGAAGATAAATGGGTTATTCTCTTAGCATTAACATCAAA
>JAKVCU010000067.1 GCA_022448955.1 Saprospiraceae bacterium | reverse complement strand
TGAAGATATCTCCTATTTTCTTTTGTGCCGAATTCATTCTTCTATTCCTTTAGCATCGTTTCTAAAATTATAAGAGCCTTGTTTCTTTCTTCATCTAAAACCTTTATCTCTCCAATAATCACCTCTGGCGGATCATACACCACCTCTTCATACACAATTTCCTTATAACGATTGATACTCAAATCCCAATCATTGGCTTCGATTTCTTCAAAGGGGACGAAGAAGCTTTTATCCGTGCGCTTGCGCTCCGCTTCTGCCGCTTTATTTCGCCAACGAGCGAGAATATCAGGAATGTCATTTTTATCAATCGGGCTGCGCTTATCATCGAGGCTATAACCATCCTGCTCCATATCATAAAACCAAACATCTTTGGTGCCGCCACTATTGGTTTTCGTAAAGAAAATAACCGCCGTACTCACTCCCGCATAAGGCTTAAATACCCCAGAAGGCATAGAAATAATGGCATCTAGGCGATGACCTTCCACGATGGTCTGACGAATAGCCTTATGAGCCTTACTGCTGCCAAAGAGTACGCCATCAGGCACAATCACCGCTGCACGGCCACCGATTTTCATCATCCGCAACATCAAGGCCAAAAAAAGCAGCTCCGTCTTTTTGGTTTTGCAGACTTCCAAAAGCGAAGACTCTACTGCGGGATAATCCAGACTCCCTTTAAAAGGAGGATTGGCTAAGATGAGGGTATAAGCCTCACGGATATCTGCATTCGCTTCACTCAGTGCATCCTTCCCAATTAATTGTGGTTGCTCAATGCCATGCAATTGCAAATTCATTGCACCGATGCGCAGCATCGTACTATCAAATTCGATACCCGTAAACATATCGCTTTCAAAATGCTCCCGAAAGCCCGACTCATGAAACCAATCGCGATGATGATCATGCACATACTCGCCAGAAGCCACCAAAAAGCCCGCCGTACCACAAGAAGGATCACAAATGGTATCTTCCTTTTGTGGCTGCACCATTTCCACCATCATCTGAATGATATGGCGAGGCGTCCGAAACTGACCATTGGTACCTGCTGTCGCAATTTTAGATAATAAATATTCGTAAAGATCGCCCTTGGTATCGCGATCATCCATTTGGATTTTATCAATCAACTGTACCACCTGATCCAAAAGACGAGGCGTAGGAATCATAAAAGTAGCGCCCTTCATATACTCCCCAAAAACACCAGCCGAGGCACCAATTTGCTTCATGTGTTCAAAAACAGTGAGGTTTTTAGCATCCGGCTGTGGCTTGGTAAAAAGCTCAAAGAGGACTTCAGGATCATTTCCTTTAAATTCTGACTAACGTAAAAAAGATTATTGATTTACAGTATTTTATACATGAGAATTTAACAAACATTTTTTACGTTAGCATTGGTAATCATTTTTGAGAAGGAAGATTTTTTAGTTTCCCCTTTGAAAATCTGTTCTCGAAAACTGTCGAATTGCGACCAACGGAAGACCTGTTCCTTTTCATCGTACCAAGACTTTTGCATAGGAATACCTAGCATATTGGCCTTTTTTTCCTCTACTTGTTGTTTTTTATCCAATTGTCGGATGAACAGGAGGTAGGTCATTTGTTCAATCACCGTTAGTGGATTGGCTACCCCACCCGACCAAAAGTGATCCCAAATCTTATCGACCTGTGATTTCAACTCTCCAGTAATCATAAAATGGCTTAAATGTCAGTTTTGAAAATAAAAAAGTATAATAAAAACTAAATTTAATATATCTAAATTAATTTAGAACTTTTAGCGAAAGCGAAAGAAAGACTGATTATGAAAAAGAATCTAGGAAAACTCAATATCCAGCAACAATCAGGCAATGAGCCCATGAGTAATCAAGGAAAAGTATTAGATACAAAGCTAATAGATTTCTGGCGTTGGAGCTTTTCAGATTTAGCAATGAATAAAATAAGAGGAGCTTTTGCAGAATTTATTGTCCATACAGCCTTAGGCTTACCTAGTAATCAAGTAAGAGTAGATTGGGACGATTATGATTTGGAGATGGAGAATGGCCTAAGAATAGAAGTGAAATCTTCTTCCTACATACAGAGCTGGGAGCAAAAAAAAGAGTCAGATATTAAATTCGACATAAAGCCTACTAAAGGATATGAAGGAAGTAAAAGAAGTGATACCTCAAAAAGACAGGCCGATGTATATGTTTTTTGCCTATTAAAGCATAAAGATCAAAATACTCTAAACCCCCTAAAAATGGAGCAATGGGAATTTTACGTCGTACCAACTAAAACATTAAATGAAAAATTTCCAACACAGAAAAAACTTAGTCTAAAACCATTAAGAACCATCGCTACTCCAATCGGATATGTAGCTTTAAAAGAACATATTCTTGCTATAAAGAAAGCAGAAAAGTAAATCTCAAAACTAACATCCGCACAAATAAAGGACTGGCCTTAGCAACGAAACGTTAAGACCTGTCTGCCTCAGGCAGAAAAACTAGCGGAAGGCAAAAGAGCAATCCACGAGTTTCGCCGCGAAGCAGCAAATCGCAAAACGAAGTAGTAATGAACGAAACGGCTTGGATTGCGAATCAAGAGCTAGTTTTTTAGTGTAGCTGCGACAGCCTAGCATTTTTTTGGTTCTTTTTTTATGCAATGAAAAAAAAGAACAGATTATCTTCTTTTACAAAACAACCAAAAATAAACCACCTACCTACATGGCCATTAATGTATAAGCGAAAGCTGATTTATAAAAGTTTGGATAGAATTATTTATATCTAAGTTTATTAATATGAGAACCTCCATTTACTTGAGTAGGCCTTCCATCTTTATCCATTGTAATCGTTGAGAAGTACTCATTTTCATGATAGCCATCATAAATAGTCCATTTGGAAACAACAGTTGGCGGATGATTAGAGATTTTGAAATTAAGAATTTCTCCAGTCAACCTTAAAGAACCATTGAATATAAACCAATCATAAATGGGATTGTAACCATCAAAAACATCTGCTGAAGAGTTATGGCCTAAATAATAATATTCTGTTCCAATTTCACCATTATTAGTCGGGGAAAATGAAGCGACAGAAATGGTATCAATATTATTGTTCTGATCTCTTTTGAAAGTAAATACTACTTTATTATTAGAAGATGTAGAAAGATATTTCGTGTAGGAATCTATGTAACCATCCGTAATAGTGTACTCCCGCTTAGGACTATTCGTTGTAGGTAAAAGTGAAACCTTATTACCTTGATAAACTATATCGTAAGTTATATTCGAAGCCTTTATCCTTGAAGCTTTTAGATTTTGATAGGTTATGTCAACAGAACCACTAATTGAACCATCACGATCTGTAAAAGTAATGTGTTCGATGGATTGATGATCATTGTAATGAATGCTAATGGAGCCATCATAAGAATCGTAATTAGAAAATATATCAACAATAACGTTGTTGTAACTTTCTATAGCTTTTAGAGACTGTCCTTCGGTGGTTGATTTGATGTCTAAACCAGTATCTGGCGAGATTTTATTTTTAGAACAATTAATAAGGAAGAAAGAGCAAAAAATGATAGAAATAAAAAATTGCGTTTTCATTTTGATAGCTTTAGAATGACATAAGATGGAGTATTTATTAAAACTGCAATTTTTTAATTACAAAAGCTCATAAAAGCCTAAGTTTGGCAATATGCTAGACTTGATTTTTAATCTAGAAAAGTTATAAAATCGTAAAACCTTACCTTTTAGCCCTCCTTAGCCAAACAAAGCCCGTGCAAAGCACGTATTTTGTGGAAAAATAAATTCAAATTTTCATGCAGGTGCATTTGGAACAGCTCGCAAACGAGCTAGATGGCGAATTATATTACGATCAATTGATGCGAACGCTTTATGCAACGGATGCTTCGGTATACAAGGAATTTCCTTTGGCGGTAGCTTTGCCTAAGCATAAAGGCGACGTTCAAAAACTGATTGCTTTCGCAAATACACATGGCACATCTCTCATCCCTCGGGCAGCAGGTACTTCCTTAGCTGGGCAATGTGTAGGGGAAGGTATTGTAGTGGATGTCTCCAAATATATGAATCAAATTATCGAATTGAATGAGGAAGAAAGCTGGGTGAAGGTGCAGCCTGGTGTCATTCGAGATGAATTGAATCATTATTTAAAATCCTATGGATTATTCTTTGGACCAAATACCTCCACGGCCAACCGTTGTATGATTGGAGGAATGGTGGGGAATAATTCTTGTGGTACGACTTCTATTGTTTACGGAAGTACACGAGATCATGTACTTGAGCTAGAGGTCTTGCTGAGTAATGGAGAAGAAACTACTTTTCAAACACTAGATCCAAGTAGTTATCAGCAAAAGCAAAAATCAAGTAGCCTAGAAGGCCAGATTTACCATCAAATGCACCAGCTGCTTTCGCCAAAACAAGTACAAGCTGAAATTCGAAAGGAATTCCCTAAATCAAGTATTGATCGAAGAAATACAGGCTATGCAGTTGATCTATTGATCGAACAACAACCTTTTGCATCTAATGGTGCTGATTTTGACTTTTGTAAATTGCTTACAGGTTCTGAAGGAACCTTAGCTTTTACGACGGCAATTAAACTAAATCTTTCTCCTGTACCTGATCCGGTAGATGTCGTTGCTTGTGTGCATTTTGAAAGCATTGACGAATCGCTAAGAGCGGTTTTGGTGGCCATGGAATATCAACCTTCGCTTTGCGAATTGATGGATAAAATTATTCTGGATTGTGTAAAAGATAATATCGAACAGCAAAAAAATCGCTTCTTCGTAGAAGGCGATCCAGAAGGCGTATTGATGGTCGAATTCCGAGGTAAAGATTTGGCGGAAGCCAGAGGTAAAGCGGAAAAGATGATTGCTGCAATGAAAGCAGCAGGATTAGGTTATAGTTATCCTATCGTAGAAACGCCAAAAACCAAACAAGTTTGGGCATTGCGTAAAGCAAGTTTGGGCCTTTTGGCAAACATACCGGGCGATGAAAAAGCAGTGGCTTGTATCGAAGATACTGCTGTGGACATTCAAGACCTGCCAGCCTACATCGCTGATTTTACCAAAATCATGGAAGGCTTTGGTCAGCGTTCGGTGTATTATGCGCATGCAGGGGCGGGTGAAATACACCTTCGGCCTATCTTAGATTTGAAAAAATCAAAGGACCAGCAGATGTTTTATGATATTAGCAAAGCTTCTGCAGAGTTAGTGAAAAAATATGATGGTTCTTTAAGTGGGGAGCATGGCGATGGCCGAGTGAGGGCTGCTTTTATCCCGATTATGATCGGAGAGAAGAACTATGAAACGATCAAAGAAGTCAAAAAAATATGGGATCCAAAAGGTATTTTTAATCCAGGCAAAATTGTAGATGCTGCGCCTATGAATACCTCTTTGCGGTATAAGCCAGATCAAGCAACACCGGATTTTGACACAAAATTTGATTTCTCTGCAACAGAAGGCATTCTTAGGGCCGCTGAAAAATGTAACGGAAGTGGCGATTGTAGAAAATTGAATTTTTCTGGAGGCACGATGTGCCCAAGTTACCGTGCAACACGCAATGAAAAAGATACCACTCGTGGCCGAGCAAATGTCCTTCGGACTTTCTTAACCATGAATACTAAAGACAATCCATTTGATCATCCAGAAATTAAGGAGGCAATGGATTTATGTTTGTCTTGTAAGGGCTGTACTTCTGAATGTCCATCAAATGTGGATATGTCAACCTTAAAGGCAGAATTTCTTTATCAATATTACAAAACGAATGGTGTACCTCTGCGTAGCAAAGCCATAGCGAATATTGGTAAACTGAATGGTTTGGGCGCATTAGTACCAGGCTTGACGAATTTTATGTTGAGCAATTCTTTGACTAGCGGAATGATGAAAAGATTCTTAGGCGTAGCTAAAGATCGTTCTCTACCTACTTTACATAAACAAACCCTGCGAGCTTGGTTTAGAAAAACAGGCAAAGCTTTGCCTGTTCAAGGAATACTAAAAAGGAAGGTTTATTTCTTCTGCGATGAGTTTACCAATTTTAATGATACCGATATTGGAATTACGGCGATCAAATTGTTAAAAGCATTAGGCTACGAAGTAGCAATGCCAAAACATGCAGAAAGTGGTCGAGCGCATATGTCGAAAGGTTTGTTGGATGAAGCACAGCAAATGGCACAGGAAAATGTGACTGTATTCAAAGATATTGTAAGTGAAAAAACGCCTTTATTAGGCGTAGAACCTTCCGCTATATTAGGCTTTAGAGATGAGTATCCGAAGTTAGTGAAGGAGGAAGATCAAGCTTCCGCAAAAGCATTAGGGCAAAACGCTTTGATGCTAGAAGAATTTCTCTTTCGAGAAATCGAAAAAGGAAATATTACTGCAGACCAATTTGCCGAAAGGCCGCAGACTATATTGCTTCATGGACATTGCCACCAAAAGGCTTTAAGCCGCGTTGAACAATCTGCTTGGGTGTTAGGTTTGCCAAAGGGACATCAGGTAGAAATTATTCCTTCGGGATGTTGTGGTATGGCTGGTTCATTTGGCTACGAAGCCGAACATTACGAATTGAGTATGCAGGTAGGGGAACAAGTGCTGTTTCCAGCAGTTAGAAAAGCAGAAAAAACAACTGTTATCGCCGCTGCAGGAACAAGCTGTCGCCATCAAATAAAAGATGGTACAAAAAAGCAGGCGATGCACCCAATTGAGATTATGTATAAATCTTTAAAGGTGTAACGGTTAAGCGGCTAGTCAAAATTGCTTGTATAATAAAATTGTCCCTACGAAAATCATAAGAAACTGACGATAGAAAAGTTACGCATGGTTTTTGAAGGGACGCTAAAATTTTATTGTACCAATTTCAGCCAGAGGCTGACAGGTTCTAGCCTAACTACTTAACCGTTAATGGTGTAATGGTTAATGGAATTAAGCGTTAATAGTCAGGAGTGAAAGCTTAATCGTATATTCGCGGAATAATTTTTTCAGTGTTTAAAACGCTTAAACATTGTACTAGCATATAAATAACTAATTAGCTTTCTGATAACTATCAGTAAGCGATCTATCAATAAAAAAATATGTCGGAAGAGGGAAAAGTAAAAAGAACAGATGTTAATGCCCTAGGGGAATTTGGGTTGATTGATCACCTGACGAGGAGTTTTAAAAAACAAAATCCGTCGACTATATATGGAGTTGGGGATGATGCAGCGGTGATTGATACGGGCGGAGATCAATATACTTTAGTATCGACAGATGCTTTAGTAGAAGGTATTCATTTTGACCTGATGTATACGCCTTTAAAACATTTGGGCTATAAAGCAGTCGTAGTGAATCTATCGGACATCTATGCGATGAATGGTTTGCCAAAGCAAATCACTGTATCGATTGCTTTGTCCAATCGATTTTCTGTAGAAGCACTAGAAGAGCTCTATTCAGGAATATATCAGGCTTGTAAGTTTTACAATGTTGATTTGGTAGGGGGAGACACTACTTCTTCACCCAAAGGTCTATATATAAGTGTTACAGCAATTGGTCAAGTAGATAAAGATAAAGTGGCATATCGCAATGGTGCGAAGGTAGGGGATTTGATGTGTGTGAGCGGAAATGTAGGTGCAGCTTATTTAGGATTACAGTTATTAGAAAGAGAGAAGCAGGTCTATTTAGCGGATCCGAATTTTCAGCCAGAATTAGAAGAGCATAAATTTTTAGTGGAGCGTTTGCTAAAGCCGGAAGCTAGAAGAGATATGGTTAACTTTTTCTCCAAAAATGGCTTGGTTCCAACATCCATGATTGACATTTCGGATGGATTAGCGTCAGAAATTTTTCATATTTGCAAGCAATCTGATGTAGGTGCTTTTGTAGAAGAAAGTGGTGTGCCGATTCATCCAGACGCACAAATGCAGGCGATTAATTTCAAAATGGATCCCATTACTTGTGCATTGAGTGGAGGGGAGGATTATGAATTATTATTCACCATTGATCCAAAGGATGTGGATAAGGTGAAGTACCTTCCAGACATTTATATCATGGGAGAAATTGTCCCAAAATCAGAAGGTGTGAAATTGCATACTAAAGGAGGTAATATCCATCCTATTAAAGCACAAGGATGGAGGCATTTTAATCCAGAAAATAACTAGATCAAGCTTAATCGTTAATAGTGTAATGGGAATCTATTATGGTTTGACACTATTAACTATTACACCATTAACCAACAACTAAATCAAAATGAGACTTTCCCTACTTTTCAGCTGTTGCTTATTGATTTTCACCGCATGTCAAAATGATGCGAATCAAACGAATACACAGACAGAGCAGGCACCTGCTGCTGCAAAAAAATACGATGTACCAAAATTTGAAAGAGATTCTGCATTAGCCTATGTAGCTAAGCAAGTTTCTTTTGGGCCAAGAGTGCCCAATTCAGATGCACATAAGGCATGTAAAGATTGGTTAGTAGGTAAGTTGGAGTCTTTTGGAGCAGAAGTAATTGAGCAAGATTTTGTAGCTGAAGCGTACACTGGTACGAAGTTAAATTCCACTAATATTATTGCTCAATTTAATCCAAGTGCACCAAAGCGTATTTTGCTTTCCGCACATTGGGATTCCAGACATATTGCAGACTCCCCATTAAGTACAGAAAGACAAAATGAACCCATTTTGGGAGCAGATGATGGTGGAAGTGGTGTCGGGGTTCTGCTAGAAGTGGCTCGCCAGTTAGGGCAAAACCCTACTGATATGGGGGTGGATATTGTGTTGTTTGATGCAGAGGATCATGGTGAAAGTAAAAGCGAGTATGAATCACAAGCAGATGCACAAAAATCTACCTTTACATGGGGTTTAGGCTCTCAATATTGGGCACAAAATTTACATGTTAGTGGGTATCGTCCTCGTTATGGTATTTTGCTGGATATGGTGGGCTCACGTAACGCTTATTTCCCGAAGGAACAATACTCTCGTCAATTTGCACCACAAGTGGTAGATAAGGTTTGGAAACTTGCTGCAAAAATGGGTTATGGCAATTATTTCGCTGATGCTGAAGGTGGAGGTATAACAGACGATCACTTTTTTGTAGCGACTTATGCACGCATTCCAATGATTGATATCATTAATTTGCCCCCTAATTCAAATAATAGAGGTTTTGGTTCTCACTGGCATACTCAAAACGATGATATGGATATCATTGATAAAAGAACATTGCGTGCAGTTGGACAAGTAGTATTGGCCGTTTTATATAAGGAAGCAAGTGGAACTTTTTAAGAAAAGTTTATGCATTTATTTTATTAATAAAGAGCGTGTTTAATTTTTCTAATGCCTGAAAACCAAAGCTTTCAGAACTATGTTGTTCGATTGGATCAGTCATTAGCTCGCTAAACGCCTTCACGAAGCCTTAGCCAAAACCCTACCTTTGCTGGTAGGCAGGCTCAAGTCGTTGATTGTCAATTGGAATTAAAATTTAAACGTATACTACTTTGATTATTTGAGACTGGCTATTTATTGTAGCGAATGGAAGATACTATCATTATAGAGCGGAATGATCTGCTTTGCAGCTGATAAAATGGGATCATTTTAACTTACACTAAACTTTAGTGTAAATACTTATCTAGAGGAGCTTTATGCTTGCTTTACAGTAAAAACAGTCTTACTTTCGGCCTTCAAAATTGTAATGACGCTTTAGCTTATGTTTACTGCTTTTAAATCACCAATTGATCATATTGTTTTACCAGAGCGGTTTACTTTTCCGTTCTACTATGAGCCTCATGCTTTAGCAGAGCTAGCGGCTAAAGAATTGCAAGAACATATTGAGCAAACAGATTTTGGTTACCACTTTGGTTTGGTAGAGGGAAGAGCAGAGGTGGGAAAGATGTTTGGTGTATTAGTGGTTCAAAATAAAGAAGGTGCGCTAGGTTATTTATCTGCCTTTTCAGGCAAAATAGGAGATACAAACTATCATCCTGGATTTGTACCGCCTGTATTTGATGTATTTTCAAAAGGAGGACAATTCGAGATAGGCGCTACAGAAGTTACAGCTATCAATGCTAGGATAAAAGCAATGGAGGAAAGTGAAGAATTAGCCACATTGACCAATGATCAGCAGCAAACTGAATGGCAAGCAAAAGAGGAATTAGCAGCCGCTAAACAACGTTTGCAGGAAGAGAAAAAAGAACGTGATCAAAAACGAAGAGACGGAAAAGCCAATTTATCCAAAGAGAATTATGAACAGCTCGCCAAACAGCTAGGATTAGAAAGTAAATGGAGTAATATTCGTCTAAAGCGCCTAAGAGCACAATGGAAAAAACGTAATGCAGAAAAGAAGTTGGCTGTCGTCAAGTACCGCCAAGGTATTAATGCGCTAAAAGAGCAACGAAAAAATATATCGTCTGCGCTTCAAGACTATCTCTTTAGACAGTTTAAGTTTCTCAACCAAAATGGGGAGATCAAACATTTATTGGATATCTTCAATGATACGCCACCTATCGCAGGTTCTGGTGAATGTGCAGCGCCAAAGTTACTTCAATATGCCTTTGAGCAGGAGCTCAAGCCGATTACAATGGCAGAATTCTGGTGGGGGCTTTCGCCAAAATCAGAAGTTAGAAAACATCTTCATTATTATCCAGCTTGCCGGGGGAAGTGTCGTCCTATCTTAGGGCACATGCTGAAAGGGATACCAATGGATGAAAATCCTATGTTGGAAAATCAAGCGTTGGGAAAAACACTTCCAATAATATATGAAGATGACTTCCTTCTCATTATCAACAAGCCACATGGATTTTTATCGGTCCCTGGGAAAAATGTGGAGGACTCGGTGCAGTTCAGAATGCAAGTAAAGTATCCAGATGCGACAGGTCCTTTGGTTGTACATCGATTAGACATGTCAACCTCTGGTTTGATGGTAATTGCAAAAACCAAAGAATCCCATCAATATTTGCAGTATCAATTTATTAAGAGAATTGTTAAAAAGAGATATCATGCTGTTTTGGACGGTATTGTATCAGCGGACGAAGGGGCTATTCATCTACCATTAAGAGTAGACTTAGAAGATCGCCCTCGTCAGTTGGTATGTTATGAATATGGTAAGAAAGCCACGACGGATTTTAAAGTTATTAAGCGCACAGAAAAGCAGACCTATATCCACTTTTTTCCCAAGACTGGTCGTACGCATCAACTACGCGTACATGCTGCACACTCACAGGGATTGAACTGTCCAATTACAGGTGATATTTTATATGGGTCTAAAGCAGAAAGGTTGCATTTACATGCAGAGTTTCTTTCTTTTATGCATCCAGAAAGTAAAGAATGGATGGAATTTGAAGTAGTTGCTCCTTTTGCTTGACTATACTGTATATTTCAAAAGATATGACATTTGTTTGCGAGGGAGTGCAATCTGATTTTGTGTTTTCTTTTAGGGTATAAAAATAATGATGACTACTAATGGTTATTCACTCCCCTTTCTCAGCATAGCATCTAGTGTTGCTCTATCATAACTCTTTCCTGATTTAATTACTGTATTAATTTTTTGTGTATTGCTTATATTTTCAAGAGGATTGGCATCAAGAATCAATAAATCTGCGATATAACCTTCCTTAATAAGGCCCAGCTCTTCTTCCATATCAAAGTATCGGGCAGGATTAAGGGTTGCTGCTTTAAGTACTTCAGTCGGACTCATTCCAGCCTTGCTCATCATTTCTAATTCTGTATGTAGGCTTAAGCCAGGGGTAAGGAAATAAATAGGACAATCTGTACCAGCCATGAATTCAACTTTTGCTTTATGCAAAATACTTGAAATCTCTACTACCCAGTCCGCATAAGCGGCTCTACTAGGCGTTGCTATTACTCCAGCAGCAATAGCTGCGCCTTCTTTCCACTGTTTGCTGATTTTCTCAGGTAGGTAATTAAAGCTACTCTGATAAACTGATTTTGTAAAATGTTTATTTTTTGCTCCAGACGCTAGGGTCAGGGTAGGTACTTGCCAAGTATCATTTTCTAATAATGCTTGGATAACTTTATCTCTTTGGACTGTGTCTATAAGTTCAATAGCAGCATATCTTTGAGCATCGTGTAATCTAGCTCTCAAATCTCCACCTGCCTCATTTTTTCCTTCTTCCAATAATTTTCGTCTTTGAGCCAAAAGTATAGTTGGATTGGCAGTCATAGACATTTCTAAGTTGCGAAGATGTTCGATACTATTAAAACCTTTGGATGCAGTGATGGCATCCATACTCAAGGGAATATGCCCGGTTACATTCAAATTAAGTTCTCGAGCTCTTTTAGTAATGGCTTTAAATTGTTCGGGGGAGAGCATTTCATAAGCCTTTATGAGATCTACACCAAGTGCGGCTAATTCGTCTACCCTTTTCACTGCTGCTTCTACTGTAGCGAAACCTTCTGAGAGTTCAGGTCTGGTTGGAATACTTCCATCATAAACGTTAGGTTTTCCATCCATTAGCGGGCCTGCAATTTTCACCCTAGGAGCGGCAGTTGGATCAGCTTCTGCTTTTGATTTCCATTTTTTTACAAAGTCTATTTTACCACCAGTATCTCTGACACTCGTAATTCCATAGCCCAAAAATAGGTTGAACATTACAGGGGCTAGCTCTTCTATATATGCAAAATGCACATGAGCATCCCATAGCCCTGGAATCAAGAACTTACCTTGGCCATCAATAATAGTATTTTCAGGAGCCAGTTTGAGCTCTTGGCTAGGTGCAATTTTTAGAATTTTTTCTCCTTTTACGATTACAGTTTGATTCTTTAGTAGCCCACTTTCTGCATCAATAGTATGTATATTATGGATACAGACCGCTCCCTCATATATTCGGCCGCTTGGTTGGCAGGATACCATAATTACAAGCAAGGAGATGATCCCATAGTTTGATAATTGTTTACTTTTCATATCAATCCTTGATCGTTTAAATCCAAAATTTTTTGGATAGACCAACAAGATAGCTATTTTATTTGGCCTGTAGATAGGGGATATTTTTTGGTGGTAATAAATTATTAAACTTCATTTTCACCTTTTCCAGGAGCCCCTATGAAGAATAAGTAGCTTAGCATTATGGAGTAGATAAAGGAGGTAGTAGTATGGGTTATGATCGTTATAGGATTAAATTATTCAGCCTTAGAGTCCCTCATAAGTAACTTGATTTACTCTAAAGCTAATCTTAAGCAGTAGGATTTTAATTTATAATCTTTGATTGAGTTGATACAACAAAAAAAAATCAGATCGTAGCGTAGACGCTAAATGATATCAGAGTAATCTTTTAAAGAGAGAGCAATGCCTAATTACTTTGAAATAGAACTTATCTGGAATTTATTAGTTGGTCTTGCAGGTATTACATTAACTTAAATTGATCGGTCATCAACGAATAGATGACAGAATCGAATCAAAGAACAAATTTCCAGATAAGTTCCAACTTTTAAAGTTATGTAAGATTGTGGGAGAAGCTAAGGTCAAAGCAAGGGCATTTTTTACATCTTTTCCCTTTTTTATACTTTTTACAGCATTTCTTTTTCTTTTTTGCCTCAATTTTTAATTCGCCCACTGGTATTGGAGCGGGCATCCCAATAGGATGGATTGGTTGTAATTGAAATTTATTGTTCATGTTTTATTTAGATTTAGTCCAGTAATTTACTGTTTCAATATTGAAAATTAGTCAACTTTACGGGCATGCATGTGTTTAAATACCCTACTCATTATTAATTATTTAGCGCCAAAACGCGCCAACTAAAAAGACATAAAATGGAAAAAACAATGCAGTCTTCAAAAGCATCTATCCAAATAGGAATTGAAGAGCAGCAGCGCGCAAGTATTGCTCAAATGCTTAGCTTGGTTCTGGCAGATGAACATGTTTTATACATTAAGTTGCGTAACTATCATTGGAATGTTACTGGGATGTTCTTCCAAGCTCTGCACGGATTATTCGAAGACCAGTACGATGATATTGCTGAAAAAATTGATGATATCGCAGAGCGTATTCGTAGTCTTGGATTTTTCTCTGCAGGCTCTATGGAAGAATTCCAACAAATGGCACGCTTGAAGGAAAGTGGTAACCGAAATGGAGATGGCAAGCAAATGATCAAAGATTTATTAGCTGATCATGAAGCAATCATCCAAATTCTTCGTCACGACATTAACAATCTAGAGATTGATTATAATGATGCCGGCACAACCGACTTCCTTACAGGTCTAATGCAAATGCATGAAAAAATGGCTTGGATGCTCCGCTCTCATCTAGCGTAAGATAAAAGCCCTTTTCCATGTAACTAAAAAGCTATGATGTATCCGCACATAGCTTTTTTCTTTTTTATGTCAAAAAACATCAGTTTCAGGGCAACTTGAACAACTTTTTGCCTGTAGCCTTGTCTGTTTTACAAAGTTATTTTAATTTAGTCTAAATAACAAAAAACAGATGAATAAAACCTTAGCATATCATCAAATATTGTGTGATTACATTGATAGTCACCAATTATTAGAGTTTGCAGATGATGGGATTTTTGAGTACCTAAGTGAAGAAATGTCAGTGATAGATGTTTGTAAGCGAGCCAATAGTGATGGAACTTGGTCTGTCTGCCTCATTCATATTATTAAAGGAGCACCTTTTTGTAGGGTTTATAGGCCCATTTATGAGAGGCTCAATTCAGCAATGGCGAATATCTTGCTTGATTATGCAAGAAAAGCATATCAGCTAAGATCGAGAAACCTTGATAATAATAAGCTACTTCCACAAAATTGAAATGAATTTTGCAAAAGCAGGTATTAAAAACCGTTTGAAACTTAGCAAGTTGCATGACCCATATTTGATAGCTAGTTCACTATTGTGAAACGATGTCTAGGATTGAACTTCAAACTAAAATAAGAGCTAGTAGGCAGGTCGTGTATGATCTTGCTCTAAGTGTAGATCTACACCAAATATCAACTAAATAAACCAATGAAGATGCTGTTGCTGGTAAGTCTAGTGACTTAATAGGTCAAGGTGAAAGTATAACTTGTAGAGCAATAATAGATTAATGAAAATATATGCTAATCATAACACAAGCGCGGCTAGATAAAATTACTTGTATAATAAAATGGCCCTTTCGAAAATCATAAGAAACTGACGAGAAGAAATTTTTCAACTCGATTTAATGATTTCTAGAATCATTTCCCCACGTTAGTTTGTCGCGTATAGTTTGCATAAAGCCAACGTCTTGAATCTGAACTAATTTGATTGTGAAGCTATTTTTTCGTATGGCTAATTGGTGCGCAGCAGTAATGGTTTCGAATCGGGAATCAAGTGTACATAAAAACTGCTCTGCCCTTCCTTCTATTTCAAAAGATACCACTGAATCATCAGAAATTACAACTGGACGTACGTTTAGATTGTGGGGAGCAACTGGCGTAATAACAAAATTACCAGAATTAGGAAAGATAATTGGTCCACCACAACTCAATGAGTAACCTGTCGAACCCGTGGGAGTTGCAATGATAATGCCATCAGCCCAGTAAGAATTTAAGTAGGTACCATTTATAAAGGTATGGATAGTAATCATAGAGGAGGTGTCGCGCTTGAGTAGGGTACAATCATTTAGCGCAAAGCGAATCTCTCCAAAAATAGGAAGATTAGATTCTAGGTATAGCAGGTCTCTCTCATCTATTTCATACATTCCTCTTTTCAATAATTGAATAGCATTGACTATTTTTTTCTTTTCAATACTAGCAAGAAATCCTAATCGGCCGAGGTTGATACCAAGAATAGGAACATTACTATCTCGCACATGCGTAATAGCTGAGAGAATAGTACCATCGCCACCTAGAGTTATAAAAAAATCTAGCTTTTTTCGAAAAAGATCCCAATAGCTTTCAAAGACCAATACATCCTTTTTGAAAGTCACTTTTCCACGAAGTTGTTCGAGGTAAGGGCCATAAACAAAGATGCTAATTTCTTCATCAAAAAGGGTATCAAAAAGAAGTTGTACGGGTTCAATATCTTTGTCTTTCAGTAATTTGCTATAAACGACAACCTGCATTAAATATTAAGGTTAAGATGTAAAAATAATCCACTTTCCCACAGATGATTATGGCTATATTCTATGCTTATGACCTTGTCATAAAATAGTACTATATCCAAACCTATTCCTCCACCCCAAAGGAGTGTATTCTCCAGAATATTTTGATTATTTTCAGTTGTGAACGGGGCATTGACGAAACCTACGTCATTATTGAATGTAAGATAAGTTTTGAAAGGCATATTACGAAATGCCTTTATTGGCATTAACTTACCGAAATTTATTTTGTTTTCAAAAAATTTGAAGCGAATAGAAGACTGTGTATAAACCATATCTAGGCCATCAATGATATAGAGTTCAAACCCATGGATAACATGCTGGCCAAACCCTATTGCTCTGTTGTCATTGTAGGGTTGTTTTTTGCGTATAAAAGAGTATTTCCCTCTTGTTTTCAGGCTGGTGGTCCATCGGTTTGAAATAGGTATGTAAGCATCATATCTTGCCTGTAGTGTCAGGGCATTTCGATCATTAAAAATACCTAAGCCGTCTTTTTCTATCTCGGCTTCGATATAATATCCCTTTTCAGGATAAGGACGAATATCTCGGTAATCATAGGCAAAACGATAGCTGAGCTTAAAAAATCGTTGCAGTGAACGGCCATCAATGAAGTAGTCTGGATTAAGATCTTTGGCGACAACATTATCAATTGTATTTTGAATAAAAGAAGCTTTAAAGAGGTGAGTTGCTCTGAGCCCAGGTCGAAAGGAGAGCCCAGTGATGGCCCAAAATCGCTTACGAATAAAACGATCTTCATCTCTATAAAAGGCTTGTTTATTGCCAAGGGTTAAATAATTAATTTCTCGATTTCGGCTATAAGATATATTGAAGTTTATACCTAATGTTTGGGCTTTATTAATATATGGAAGACTATACCTCAAAGAGTAACTTCGTGTGTAGCCATATTTAGCAGTAAGTTTAAGTTTATCTTTTTGACCAGTAAAGTTGATGTGGGTAAACTCTACGCCAAAATTGATACGTTGGAGGGACCGGCCTTGCTCAACCCACCATACATTAAAGTTGCGATCCGCTAATTCAAAGATAGGAACAGGATAAATGTACCAGGCCTCTTCAACTTCGATGTGGATATGTACTTTATTAGTTGCCCCCTCCCAGTTTTTGAAGCTAATTGTCGTTTTATTGAACAATCCCGTATTCATGACCAGTTGTTCGCTTTCCTCCAGAATCCATTCTAGGTCGGCGATGAAAATGGTATCCCCCAGTTTGAAATGTAGTTCTCTTAGAATGATACTTGTGCTGGTCTTTTTATTGCCTTCTACACTAATTGTATCTACATAGATCGCCTCTTGTGCTGTGGTCGTAACGGCATTGATAAATAGAAAGACTAATATGTAATGTGTAATTCTGAAAAACCTCATTATCGCTTTCGTTCTTAAATCTTCACTAGAAATAGGCTAGCATATCACCTGACTACCATTAGGAAACCATATTTATTTTAGTATGGTATTAATATAACTCACCAAGTAAAAAATTATTGGCATTTTCATTTGAAAAATCCATAAGTAGATGAGTGCTAGAAACTATTCGTGTATCCAGCAATAAGTCAGTATCCTATCGCGAAGGACAGAGCGTGCTCATGCTTTAAGGAATCAAATAGGTGTTGGGTATTAAAAGGAATATACCCTTACGATTACTCGTAAATTAAAAAATATTTTGAAATTAAACCGTACTTATTTTTACGAATTGAGGCTTTTACACATTTAGGTAAGCAATAAACGCGTCATAACGCTCTTTTAATGAATCTAAATATTCGGTTTCATTAAAAGAAGCCTTTATTTGATAATCAAAGCGTTCAAAAGTAGAGATGATGGATTGGATGCTTTGTCGATTGATCTTTAGGGTAACCTCTAGTAAGGTAGAATCAGGAAATGACGACACAAAACAGCTCAAAATATGAGCACCTTCAGATTCAATGATACGTGCGATCTCAGCAAGAGTGTAATCACGTCTATTCATTTCTAATACAAGAATACTCCCTGGCTCTGAAAATGGCGTAGTAGAGGCAAAGTGGCGTAACAAATCTTCGAGGGTAATTACGCCTATGTAGTTATCATGGTAATCAACAACAGGTACAACCGTGAGCTGGTGGAGTGCTAAAATACGCATCACTTCGTATAGATGATCATCGCTTTTTACGTATGGACGCACTAAGGAAAGACTGTAAGAACCAACTGCTTCATTGACGTCAAAATTAAAAATATCACCTTCAGAAACGACTCCCAATAATTGTTGATTATTGACAATCGGAAGATGTTTGACATAAAAGTCATCCATCATATTTAAGGCTTCCTCCCCGGTATCAGATGTACGGAGTGGAACGATTGCTTGAGATAGGAGTGTTTTTGCGACCATAATTTATTAATTTGTCCATCTTTCTTTGTGCGAATATTCAAATTCGCACAAAGAAAGATCGTTTAATCATCTAGCAAGCGTTTCTTTTGCGCTGCAAATTCTTCCTCTGTTAATAGGCCTTTCTCTCTTAGATCGCCCAATTTTTTGAGTTGCTCCAGTAAATCTGTTTTAGTATTGAGCAAATCTTCTTTTGGAGGTTCCAAGCGAGAAGTCAGTCTATATTCATTCATTTGAAAGTCGTCAAAGCCTGGTTGAATACGCAAGAAAGCTAATGCATCGTGCGTTTTGATGCGTTCAAAATCATTAAAACCATAGCTTACAGCCTTGTCTATATGTTCAAAAGCCTTTTGAGCTTCTTCTGTTAAAGAATAAGCACATGCTAAATTAAAATGCACAGCAATGTCCTTTGGTGTTTCTTTTAGAGCTTTATTAAAATCTGTGATAGCTCCGTCGTAGTCATAATCTTTGTATTTTTGAATACCACTCATTTTGTATTGGCTATTACGCTTGGCGGGCTTCGGCTTTGGACGTTCGTATTGTTTACGCTTATTGCGTTGCGGCATATCTCTTCTATTATCTCTTTCTTCCCAACGTTCACGATTGCGTCTAGCTCTTCTTCGATCGCGTTCTCTTTCTCTTTCAAACTCTCTTTTTCGGTTGAAGTCTGTTCTTTTTTCTCTATCGAGATGATAATAGCTTTTATTATATTTCAGATCAAATAAGTCTTGATCCATTGAGAAAAATACAATGGCATCAACGAGGGCGACAATCCATGTTATGGGAAACCAAAACATGAATAAGTAGAAAAAACCTAGGCCAGTTTGCCCTAAATAGAAACGGTGTATTCCTAATCCACCCGTAAATAATGCTAATATTCCAGCTACGTTTTTTTCTTTCATTTTTAACTTATGGTAATTCCTTCAATGATTTATAAATCATAAAACAAAAAAATCATCAAAAAGAAAATATCATTCGATTGATGACCGCCTATCTTAGACGGATGAGAAGGTTTAGTCGTGTAATGATGTAATAAATAGTTATTGGTACAATAGTTAATCATTATTAGTGCCTTATCGAGAAGGTTAATGCTAAATCATTAACGACACGAATATCTCTAGCAAACAATAAGACTTTTAACCCTTAACAAGGCCTAGCTACAAGAAATTTCAGGCGTAAATAACTTACACGTTAATACGGTGAAATCATCAGGATATGCTTGGTCCCCCTTAAAAACTTCGATATGCTCCATCAATTTCGCATTAAACTCCTTGGCTGTAGAGCGGTAATGCTCCGCCGTGAAATCGTATAGCATTTGTTCACTAAAGTAATGGCCATTATCGTCTTTCAAATCGGTCAATCCATCTGTAAAAGATAAAACAACAGCTTCTCCTTCTATTTCAAGAGAACCGACTTCTACCGTTGGAAGCTCCTCGAAAGAACCCAAAATAGTGCAGCCTTTATCCAATGGATAAACTACGTCCTTATTTACTAAAACTGGCGGATTATGTCCAGCGTTTACGTAAGAGAGCGTTCTCGAGTTAATGTCATACTCTGCGATAAAGAAAGTAATAAATCGCTCTCCTTGCGTGATCAAGTTGACAGAGGTATTCAAATCCTGAATAAACTCATCTAAGTTTGTACGCTTATTGATTAACGTATGGAAATTGGCTTGAAAATTGGCCATTAATAAGGCCGCTGCAATTCCTTTACCTGAAATATCTCCAACACAAAAGACGATCTTTCCATTTTCAAATTCAATGAAATCAAAATAATCACCTCCAACCCCCAAATGCGGTTTGTAAATACTTGCCAGTTCATAACAGTCTTTATGTGGCAGGGTATTCGGAATGAGCATTTTTTGCATTTCGCCAGCTAGCTCCATTTCTCTTTTCAAACGCTCTTGCTCCAATTGCCTTCTAAATAAACGCTTATTCTCAATGGCTACAGCAATGATATTAGTAATTGTTGTGATGAACTGCACCTTATTATACATGTCCTCATCTTCCGAAAAACCACCAATAAATACATAAGCAATAGGCTGATCTTTATGCCGAACAGGAATTACCACATCAAATTCTTTGATTAATGGATGATCACTTCCCTCTACATTATTTAATCTTGTATATTTTGCTAAGCGATCTGTTACTTCTTCTTCCAACAATTCTGATGGAATACCGATAGAAGTGGCACACATCCATCCAAAATCTTGCTTTACAAATAATGCCATTTTTCGCACACCAATTTCCCAGCTCAAAAATGAGTTGTACATATTGAATAGGCCTTCTGCCGAAACATTGTTGTTAATCGCTTGCGTAATATTTAGCAAACGATTAATCTGCAAGTGCTTTAAGTTAAGCTCTCGTTCTAATGTTTCTATACTTGACAATCCCCTCTTGAGTTCTGAAAAACCCGACATTGTACTTTTGTATTTAAGGTAACTAAGCGTGAATCATTGTATCACCACATTTTTTCGATAACAATAAAGAACTAGATGTCTGAAAGTTCTAAACATTATCTTGATAAAAATGAAGAGAATATTTTAGTCTAAATGCTTATAACGTTTGATTTTTTTGATAAATATTTTCCTGTGCATCATAAAGATAAAAAACCAGCAATTATAAAACGCTTCTTTCTACTTTAAAGGTGTTATGTTTTTGTGATTTTTCGTAATATCAGCATTATTTTACTAAAATTTTAACCTTATGCACCTTACTCTTGTAGAGCCTTTTTTCACGGGTAGTCATCAGCAGTGGGCTTTACAATATCAAAAGCACAGTCAGCATAATGTGCATATACTTAGCCTTAAAGGCAAATACTGGAAGTGGCGCATGTTTGGTGGGGCTGTTACGCTTGCGCAAAAATTTGCTGCTGCACCTGTTCCAACGAATCTTTTTTTGCTCTCTGACATGACAGACTTGTGCACTTTCTCTTCTTTATTGCCTCCTGCCTTTCGGCAAATTCCACTCGCCATTTACTTTCACGAAAATCAAATCACCTACCCTTGGTCACCCACTGATCCTGACATTTCGCTACAGCGAAATAACCAGTACGGCTTCATCAACTATACGTCAGCATTAGCTGCTGATAAAGTGTTTTTTAATTCTGAGTATCATAAAAGCAGCTTCCTCGAAGGTCTAATCCCTTTCCTAAAACAATTCCCTGATCATCGAGGACTCGACAATATAAAACGGATTGAAGATAAGAGCAAAGTGCTTTCACTTGGTCTTGACTTAAAAAGTCTTTCTTTATACAACGTCCAAAAGCATAAAAATGCTACACTCCTATGGAATCATCGTTGGGAATACGACAAAAATCCCGAGGAGTTTTTCCAATTGCTCTTCCGTCTAAAAGAAGAAAAAATTGAATTTAAGCTTATCGTTCTTGGTGAATCTTACAAAAAATCGCCCGCGATTTTTGCGGAAGCAAAAAAACGATTGGCCGACGAAATCATACACTTTGGTTTTGCGCCAAGCAAAGAAAAATATATCCAACTACTCCAAGAGGCAGATATCCTGCCGGTAACTGGCTATCAAGATTTTTTTGGAATTTCCGTAGTCGAAGCTATTTATGCCGGTTGTTATCCCTTACTCCCTAATCGCTTAGCTTACCCTCAGCATATCCCTGAGGATAAAAGGCAAGAACATTTGTATAGTTCAACAGAAGAGTTATATCAAAAATTAAAAGAGGCTATTCTAAATATCGACCAAATTAGGGAAGTAGAAAAGCTTTCAGATTTTGTAGCTCGCTATGATTGGAGTAATTTAGCTGACATTTATGACATGACATTTTCACAAATCAAGCAAGAATGAAATACGTAAGCTGGAATGATAAGCAAGTAGCCTATGAGGTGCATGGAAAAGGGAAGGTAGTAGTACTTTTACATGGTTTTTGTTCAGACTCTTTTGTATGGAAAGATTTTATGCAAGATTTAGTAGAAGAAAATTACAAAGTCATTACGATTGATTTGCCTGGTTTTGGTGAAAGTGATCTTATTGAAGAGCCTTCTATTGCTAAAATGGCGGATGCCGTCCATGCTGTTTTATTAGAATTGAAACTTAGCTCTTTTGTCTTAATGGGACATTCTATGGGGGGGTATATTACGTTAAACTACCTTGAAAAGTACCCAGAAAATATCGCTGGTATAGGTCTTATTCATTCTCATCCTTTTGCAGATTCAGAAGAGAAAAAAGCAGCTAGAGAAAAAGGCATTGATTTTATCACTCGAATGGGGCATCCATTATACGTCAAACAATTAATCCCCACTTTATTTACAGAAAAAGCTGTTCGAAGCAATTCTTTTATGGTGGATAAGCTCATTTTTAGAGCATCACGCTATAAATCACAAGGCATTATCGATGCATTGACTGCCATGAAAAACCGCCCTGATCGAAGTGATGTATTACGCAACAGCAAAGTGCCTGTGCTTTTTATCATTGGAGAAAAAGATCAAGCCATTCCGCATGAATACAGCATGGAGCAAACACATCTGGCAGAAACAGCCTCTATCCATATCTTACCCAAAGTAGCCCACATGGGCATGTTTGAAGCAGAAAAACCAACCCAACTGATTATCCGCCAATTTGCAGATTTTTGCTTTGGGAGTTAATGGTATTCATGGCATATTTCCTTTATAAGAAAATTGGGATATGCTTCCTTCGACTTGAATCAAGTCATCGATTGGTATGCTACCACTGCTCCTGAAAATAAGAATCAGTATAATGGAAAAGAGCTGAATGAAGAAGTTGTACTGAATTAGAATGATTATGGGGCTAGGTGGTATGATGCGGCTATTGCTAGACGGAATGCTGTAGATCCATTGGCAGAAGGGTATTATCCTTATTCACCATATAATTATATGGTTGGGAATCCTACTCGTTTTATTGACCCTGATGGAATGAGAGTTTCTTTGTTTGATAGAATGGAGGCTTTAGGAGCAAGACATGGTAACGATAAGGAAACAAAAGAGGATGGTGGTTGTCCCAATCCTCCATGTAATAAAGGTGTTGAGTTTGAAATTAAAGTTGGATGGGGTTTGACTTTTGGATTCGAGTACAGAATTGGAGGAGTAGGATTCGGTTTCGTTCTTGATGGTGGGACCTTTCAATATAAGTTCTCAAACTTTGGTTCTGGACCAGAAAAACATATGGGGCAGAGATAGTTTATGGGCCAATTGGACTTGGAAAAGAAACTGTCGAAGAATCTCATGGGATTGAGTACACAGCAAGAGGGGGAGCAGAACCCCAAACCTCTGAAGAAAATACAACCAAAACAACTAAGGTTACTTGGTTTGGAACTGAGCACGAATTTACTAAAACGCAAAGAAATTTTGTTGAAATAAGTAAACCAGTTCGTGGAATTGACTGGGGAAAGCCCTTGGAAGCAGAGGGAATCGCACTGTCTAGGGTCATTGATTCTACAACTCGAACTCCTGTTGGAAAGTCTCAATAAAGTAGAAATACAAAAATTGGTCATACTGTAATTAAGCTCAACTTTGGAATCCGATTGGAGGCAGGGATACATTATCATGAGCCTCAAACATCAAAGAGGCCTAGTAGATCGAGATGGGAAAATACGTGTTTTGTTCAAGGAACACAAATTTTGCTTGACTCAGGTGAAACTAAGTCCATAGAAAATATAAAAAAGGAGATATTGTTCTTGCAGTTGACATATCAAATATGAAAATTCGAAGAGATACTGTATGTGAGCTACCCACTAAAATTAAAAAGTATAGAAAAATTAGATTACTTACTGAAGATGAAAGAATAGTAGAATTTTCCCCAGCTCATCCATTCTATGTATTAGGTAAAGGATGGAGCGTTTATGATCTTGAGGAAGCTAAAAGGGAATTAGAGTTTAGTGTAAAGAAAATGGAATCTGGAGATACTCTTCTGATTTATAAAGAGGGAGAATTAACCCCAATAAAAATTATTTCAATAGAGGATACAGAAGAATATGTAGAGATGTATAATATTGAAAATGTTAAGAATTTTCATTCATTTTTTGCTAATGGGATACTTGTCCATAATAAACGATTATGAAACTTTTAACTTATAGGGTAATTGCTATATTTATAGACATGAATTTAGTTGGTATCATAACTGCTCCGATCGCATTGGTTGCAGCTTTTCTAGATGCGGACTTTATTCTAAAGTTTACAGTAGTATCTTCATTTTTACTTTTTTTCTTAAAGGATTTATACTCTAAGAGAGGTTCTTATGGAAAACTAAAGATGAATCTTTGTTTACATGTAAAATCTTCTGCTGGCAGAAGTGAACAAGAATTAAAATATTTTAAAGTTTTACGAAATGTCACCTTAATTCTATGGCCTTTAGAAGTTTTTGTGGCATTAGTAAATAATGGGAAACGAATTGGTGATCTCCTTGGTAATAGTCGAGTAGATTTTCTTTCTCTTGAAAAGGAAGGTTTTTTACACTAACAAATTTCCTTCATCCTAATGAGAAGCTACCCGCAGTCAGCCTAAGGCAGACAAGTTCACGCCAGAGGCGGATAAAATTATGGGGAGGAAGTTTGAAACTACTGATATTTAATACATGGTAAGGCGAAAAAAGGGCTTGTAGCAAAATGTGTGAGCATTTTGTCTGTATCTGGTTTAGCTCCCTATTAATCAGACAAAGTTACAGAAGGTTTAAAATTAAATAAACGAATACAACATACGATACCACATTATCCAAATGAAAAATTAGGTCCTCTAGAAAATTCTGTCTGCGATTCATTATTAGTCGATAATATTATTGAATTAGATGTTCACAAAAAGCTTAATTTATTTCCAAATCCAACAAATAGTTCTTTAAAAATTATAACTCAACTAAAAGGGGAAAAGGAGTTCAGAATTTTTGATGCATATGGTAAAGTTTTAAAAAAGATGATAATTATTTCAAATGAAACTGATCTTGATGTAAGTGATTTCCCTACAGGAATTTATTTCATTTCAATTTACCAAAACGGTTACCAAATTGATTCAGGGAATTTTTTAAAAGCCTAAACCTTACTTATTCTCTAGAAGAGTACCTTTCATTTTTTTAGATTAGGTATCTTTCGCCAAATTTTTAAAAATGGAATTGGTACAAATTGGTTACACCAAAAAAGTGCATGGTGTAAAAGGCGAAATCAAAATTCATATCGAAGACTATTACCTCAAAGACGCAAAGCAGGCAGAAGTCTTTTTTATTGAAATAAAAGGGCAACAACTACCCTACTTCATCGAGAAACTTCAATTCGGAAATGCCATCATTGCAAAGTTTGAAGAGGTAGATCGAAAAGAAGATGCTGTTATGCTTAGTGGCAATCCTATTTCCATGAAAGAACAGGATTTGCTGCCAGAGGAACAAAGAGAATTTGATCTGGCCAACGATTTTAAATACTTTGAAGGCTTTCTGATTAAAGAAATGGAACTAGGAGATATTGGTATTATTGATGAGGTCGTTGAAATGCCAGAGCAATTTATGGCATTCTTAAGCTATCAAGAGAAGGAAGTGATGGTGCCGCTTAATGAGTTTTTCATTCAAGATATCGATCCTGAAAATAAAATCATCTTGATGGAGCTACCTGACGGGATTTTTGACATTTAGCTTTCGCAAAAAAAAGCTGAGCAAAATAAATTGCTCAGCTCCTGTATGATAATAACAATGTGACCTAGTTCAAAAACTCGTAAACGCCAGCGATACCTTGTCCACCACCAACACATGCAGTCACCATACCATATTTCTGGCCACGACGACGCATCTCAGAGAACAATTGTACAGATAATTTAGCACCCGTACATCCAAGTGGGTGACCTAAAGCAATCGCACCACCGTTTACATTTACGATATCAGGATTCAATCCTGCTTCTTTAATTACCGCTAAAGCTTGAGCTCCGAAAGCTTCGTTCAACTCAATCTGATCGATATCTGCTAATTTCAGACCTGCTTGGTTCAATGCCTTAGGAATAGCTGCACATGGACCAATTCCCATGTAATAAGGATCTACGCCTGCAACAGAGCAGGAAGCCATACGTGCAATTGGTGTCAGGTTCAGTTCTTTCACCATACGCTCACTCATGACCATTACAAATGCTGCACCATCAGAAGTTTGAGAAGAGTTACCTGCTGTAACTACGCCTCCCTGTGCAAACACAGGACGTAATCTAGCTAAAGCTTCTGGCGTTGTACTTCTTCTTACGCCTTCATCCATTGCTACCGTATGCTCAGATTCCATTCTTTTATCATTCTTCACGAATACCTCTTTTACAGTAACTGGAACGATCTGATCGGTAAAGTTACCGCCATCAATAGCAGCAGCAGCTTTTACATGCGACTCATAGGCAAACTGATCGGCTTGCTCACGAGAAATTTCATATTTCTTAGAAACCGCTTCTGCCGTTAATCCCATACCTGTAAGGTAATTTGGTGTACTAGAAGCCACTGCATAAGCAGGTGCTAATTTGTAACCCGTCATTGGGATAACGCTCATATTTTCCGTACCACCAGCGATGAATAACTCACCCATGCCAGCACGAACTTTGGCAACAGCCATAGAAATTGTTTCTAGACCTGATGCACAATATCTATTTACGGTTACGCCAGGAACTGGCTTACCTAATGCACGTAAAGAAATTTGACGACCAATTTGGAATCCTTGCTCCCCTTCTGGGTTGGCACAACCAACAATCACATCATCTACCAAATGTGGGTCAACTGATGGCATTTGCTCCATCATATGCTTAATAACATCTACCGCTAAATCATCAGAGCGATAGTTTCTGAAACCACCTTTTTTAGCTTTTCCTACCGCTGAACGGTAACCTGCTACGATATATGCTTCCATGTTTTTTTATTTTGAATAAGCAGTTTAACTACTTATGTACATTCGAAAATTTATTCAATATAGTTGTTGGTTGCTAGTTTTTGGTTTTTGGTTAAATGCTCAAACAAACAACAAACAACTAAAAACCATCAACGAACAACTATTAACCAATCGCCTAGTTTCTCAACGGCTTGTTGTACTGTAACATGTGTTGGATACGTTCCAAAGTTTTTTGCTCACCACAAAGACTTAAGAATGCTTCTCTTTCGATGTCTAATAAGTACTGTTCAGAAACTTTTTGCATACCAGTCAAGTCACCACCACAAAGCACGTAAGCAATCTTTTTAGCAATCTTGATATCGTGCTCAGAAGCGTATTTTCCTAGTTTCAATTCGTTACCAGCTACGTATAGTGCAGCCAGACCAGTACGACCAAGTACCGTTACTTCTTTCTTAACTGGTTGCGTATAATTGTCAGCTAATTCTAGTACTTTTTTCTTAGCTTCAGCAATTGCACGATCTTTGTTTAATACCACAAAATCACGACCTGCTGTCAAATAACCTAAGTTAAATGCTTCATGTGCTGAAGTAGCTACTGATGCTGTAGCGATCGTACGGAACTTTTCAATAATCGTAGGAATCATTACATCTCCTTGGAAGAACGCATCTGATGCCCTTACGGCAAATTCTTTTGTTCCACCACCACCTGGCAAGATACCTACACCTGCTTCTACTAATCCAATGTACGATTCAGCGGAAGCTGCAACAGCATCACAATGCATAGACAACTCAATACCTCCACCAAATACATAACCTTGCGTTGCCGCAACTACAGGAATCGCAGAATAGCGCAGACGCATAGATGTTTGCTGTAAAGCAGAAACTGCCATGCTCAATTCATCAAATTCTTGTTGGTAAGCTAATTGTGCGATGATCATCAAGTTCGCACCTACGGAGAAGTTGGTATCATTATTACCGATAACCATTCCTTTCCAATCACCTTGCTCTGCAATATCCAATGCTTCGTTTAATCCTCTAACCACGCCTTCTCCAATGGTATTGTGCATAGAAGTGAATTCTAAGTTCAATACACCATCGCCAATATCATGAAGGATAACTTCGCTATTTTTGAATACAGGCGCTTTATCTCTTAGGTTATCTAAGATGATAAACTCTTCTGTACCTGCTACTGTTTTGTATGATTTCGAACCAATGTGGTAATACTTCAATGAACCATCTTCTCTTTTGTAGAAAGATTCATTACCAGCAGCCACCATTTCTTTAACCCAGTCTGCTACAGGATGCCCTTCTTTTTCTGCTGCTTCGATTCCTTTTTGGATACCAATGGCATCCCAGTATTCGAATGGCCCCATTTCCCAAGCGTAACCTGCTTTCATCGCGTCATCGATGCTGTAAAGATCATCTGCAATTTCAGGAATACGATTAGAAACATAAGAGAATAAACCAGCTAGTGTACGGCGAGTAAACTCCCCTCCTTTATCATCTGCATCAAATAATGCAACAACACGCTTCGGCAAATTATCAATTTGCTTTGCGGTTTTTAAACTTGGAATACTTGGACGCTGATTTGGTCTATATTCTAAAGTTTCTAAATCTAAAGAAAGAATAACACGCTTACCTTTTTCGTCGCGTTCCTTTGTCTTTTTATAAAATCCTTGGCCACTCTTGTCACCAAAGAATTTATTATCTAGTAGGAACTGTAAGTGTTTAGGAATCTTGAAGTTTTCTGCTTGCTCATCGTCTTTGCAGTTTTCTTTGATCCCCATGATTACTTTAGCACTCGTATCATGACCCACCAAATCACCTAAGCGGAAAGTACCTGTTTTTGGACGACCAATTGCAGGACCAGTCAAACGATCAACCTCTTCAATCGTCAAACCTAATTCTGTTGTTAGGTTGAAGATTTTTGCCATTGCATATACCCCTACTCTATTACCGATGAAAGCAGGCGTATCTTTCGCTAATACGGTTTTCTTTCCTAAATAAACATCACCATAGTGCATAAAGAAGTCAATTACACTTTGGTCTGTTTTTGCAGTAGGAATAACTTCAAACAAACGTAAGTAACGAGGTGGATTGAAGAAGTGTGTACCACAGAAGTTTTTCTGGAAATCGTCACTTCTACCATCCAACATCATGTGAATTGGAATACCAGAAGTATTAGACGTTACTAAAGAACCTGCTTTACGGTATTGATCTACTTTTTCAAAAATCTGCTTTTTGATATCTAAGCGTTCTACCACTACCTCGATAATCCAATCACAATCACCAATCTTCTCAAAATCATCATCAAAGTTGCCAGTAGTAATTCTTGATGCAAATGCTTTATCGAATAAAGGCGCAGGCTTTGCTTTTAGGGTAGCTTTTAAAGCACCATTGACTATTCGATTTCGTGCAACCTTATTACCTTTCTCTTCCTCTTTCAAGTCGAAAGGAACAATGTCCAACATCAGAACCTCTAATCCAATGTTTGCAAAATGACATGCTATTCCAGAGCCCATAACCCCTGAACCTAAAACAGCAACTTTTTTGATTCTTCTACTCATTTAAAATAGGTGTTGATACCGACTTTATAAAACTTTAAAGAAACGCTTTACAAAGACGGGTTGGTTAATCTTTTATTGTAAGACAAATCTATTTCGTGATATTTAAACGATCTGAAATCATTCAAAGTTTGCCGAAATTAGCGAAAATTCGCTATTAGTCAAAATTTGGGTAAGTATGCAGACTAAAAAACTAAAAATATTATACTGGTTTAATAGGTGAATCAAAGCATTTCATAGCTATGAGTCACCAAAAATGTTATAGATAACTTAAATTATAATATTATTCTTAAATTTAGGTCTTTGATTATACATCTTAATTACTGTTATTCGTTTGTAGATTTTATAGTAATTATCCAGTTTAAAATGATTCACTTTCAATAGTCCTGAAAGTCTTCAAAACTAAAAACCAAGATTACATGTTTCAGTACCCTGTATTACTACTTTTCCAAACTGATTCAGAGCCAGAATCAGCGATTGAGACTCAAAGCTTCATGGATATTATTCTTTCTGGTGGTCCACTTGGTATGTTGATCGTATTGACATTAGTGGTCTTATCGATTATTGCTGTATATATTTTCGTAGAACGCTATTTAACGATCAAAAAGGCCGCACGTATTGACGAAAACTTTATGAATAACATTAGAGCTAATGTAGGTTCTGGAAATATTCAGGGTGCCAAAGCGCTTTGTCAGTCTACTAATTCTCCAGTAGCCCGTATGGTTGAAAAAGGTATCCAACGTATCGGTAAACCACTTAGAGATATTGATGCTGCTATCGAAAACGTAGGTAACCTCGAAATCTTTAAACTGGAGAAAAACCTTTCGACACTAGCTAGTATTGCCGGTGCAGCGCCTATGATTGGATTCTTTGGTACAGTAACAGGTATGATTTTAGCATTCTATAAAATGGCTACCGAACAAAACGTTACACCAGACGTACTAGCAGGCGGTATTTACCAAGCCCTCATTACGACTGCATTTGGTCTATTTATCGGTATCCTTGCATTTGTGGGTTACAACGTCCTTGTAGCCAACGTAGAAAAAGTCGTCTTCAAAATGGAAAGAACGACAGTAGAATTTATGGATTTATTGCAAGAGCCTACGGCCTAATCGTTAATGGGATATAGTTAATGGTTAATAGTAAACTGTTTTAGCTGACTATTAACCACCACCATTCAACTATTAAACCGTTAAGCATTAACCCTAAAAATATGGGATTAAAAAAGAGAAATAAAGTCAGTGCAGAGTTTAGTATGTCGTCTTTGACGGATATTATCTTCTTGTTATTGATCTTCTTCATGCTAACTTCCAACTTCGTTCAAATTCAGCCTTTTGAATTACCAGAATCAGATTCAAAGACGGTAGCGGCTACCTCAATTGTAGTTTCTATTGAAAAGGATGGAACACACACTTTGAATAACCAAGATATTTCAGCTAGAGCACTAGAAAAAGTGCTTAGGCAGGAAGTACGTACCACTGATAACCGTGAAAATGTAACAGTAACGATTGTTTCAGAAGTCGGTACACCTTGGCAAGCTGTTCGAAATGTGATGAATATTGCTGCAAAGCTAAAAGTGAAAGCCATCATCGCAACGCAGCCGAGAAGTTAGAAAAGAATGGTGTATAATCGTTAATCGTATTATGGTTAATTGTTTATCTACACTTTCGTGAAACAAAACCTATTACGATTAAGGGTTGACTGTTAATCATTAACACCAATAAAATGGGAATTAAAAAAAGAAATAAAGTAAGTGCAGAATTTAGTATGTCGTCTTTGACAGACATCATTTTCTTGCTATTGATCTTCTTCATGCTAACTTCTTCGCTAGTTGCACCCAACTCATTAAATCTGAAATTGCCAGGTAGCCCTAATCGCAAGCAACCCCCAAGCAATACCAAAATTGATGAGGTGAAAGTTTCAAATAGCGGTAAGTACTATTTTAATAGAAAAAGAATCTCTATTGATGATTTGGAAAGAACACTAGCCCGCGCAGCTAACCGCAGTAGAAAACAACTAAATATCACCATAGCACCAGACCAAGACGCACCTATCGAAAATGTAGTTGCAGTGATGGATATCGCTATGCGATATAAAATCAACGGCATATTAGCCGCGGAGAAATAAGGTTAAACTTCGTATAACGGCAACAACAATCAACTATTCACTATCCACTAAAGTGAACATTAACGTTTCCTTTGAAAGGAGGTTAAAAAAGTGTAAATTAATTAGCCATTTGAATGACTTTTGAGATTTGAATCGTTTAAAGGGTAAATAAATAAAGAATTAATGGACATACTGGTTACACAACAAGAGCAGAAAAATAAACGTCGAGGTATGATCACGAGTATGATTGTTCATATTCTGTTGATCTTACTGGCGCTTTGGCCATTCTTGCAACTGCCAGATCCTCCTCCTGGTCAGGAAGGGATTCTAGTAAATTTAGGTTTACCTGATGAAGGTCAAGGTGATGATAATGCAGGCCCTGCCGAACCAGTGGTAGAAGAACAAGAGGAAGAGCCCGTTGAAGAAACTTCTGAACCTGAAGTCGTAGAGCCAGTTGATGAGCCAGAACCAGTTGATGAGCCAACACCAGTTGAGCCAGAGCCCAGCAAAGAAATTATCACAGATGATAATTCTGAAGAAATAGCGCTTAAAAAGAAAGAGGAGGAAAAAAAGAAAAAAGAAGCCAAGGAAAAAGCAGAGCGTGACCGCAAAGAAAAAGAACGTAAAAAACAGGAAGCCAAAGAAAAAGCAGAGCGAGAAGCAGCAGAAGCTAAGAAAAAAGCAGACGCCGCTAAACTAAAAAATGAACTAAGCGGCTTATTTGGTGATGGCGATGGAAAAGGTAATACCGGTAAGCCCGGTAATCAGGGCGATCCAGATGGTGATCCTAACGCTGATAAGCTTGATGGCATAAGTACAGGATCTGGTCGAGTAGGTGGCGGATTAGGCGACCGTGGGGTGACCAAATCACATACCCCTACAGATAACTCCCAAGAAACTGGCACAGTGGTCGTGGAAGTTTGTGTAAATGAATCTGGAAACGTCATTAGCGCCAAAGTTACTCAGAAGGGAACCACTAGTTCTAGTTCAAATTTGCGCAAATTAGCTTTAAAGAGCGCCAGAAAATGGCGTTTTAAAGAAGGTATTGTTGATAAACAGTGCGGTACCATCACTTATAATTTTAAGTTGAAATAACTTCTATTTTAGATCATGCAACATAAAGATAAGGGGCTACTTTAGCCCCTTTTTCTGTCTATATACCTCATATATGAACTACAAAGAGACGATCGATTATCTTTTCCAGCAATTGCCCATGTTTCAAAGAGTTGGAAGTGCTGCATTTAAAAAGAACTTAGATAACATCATTGCCTTGTCTGAGTACCTTGGTCATCCCAATACTCAATTTAAGAGTATTCATTTGGCAGGGACCAATGGAAAAGGCTCAACGGCTCATATGCTAACAGCTATTCTGCAGGCCAGTGGATTAAAAGTAGGACTCTATACTTCACCTCACTATAAAGACTTTAGAGAACGCATAAAAATCAACGGAGCCTTCATTACAGAACAAGCAGTCATTGACTTCGTTGCACAGCATAAAGGTTACTTTGAACAGCTACAACCTTCTTTTTTCGAAATTACGGTAGCAATGGCATTTGATTATTTTGCTAAGCAAGAGGTCGATGTAGCGGTGATAGAAACAGGTCTCGGCGGGCGTTTGGATTCAACCAATATTATTAAGCCACTACTGAGTATCATCACCAATATCAGTTTTGATCATATGAATATGCTGGGCAATACCCTTCCACTCATTGCAAGTGAAAAAGCAGGTATCATCAAAAAGCAGGTACCTGTAGTTATTGGAGAAACTCATCCAGAGACAAAAGAAGTATTTGAAAATAAAGCAGCAGAACAAGAAGCACCCATTGTTTTTGCAGATCAGCACTTTCGTGCAAATCTTTTGAAGAAGGATCTTATAAGTACAGTTTTTGATGTTTATAAAGATGAGGAGTTGATTTATGAGGAGCTCCATTTAGCATTGAGCGGCGATTATCAAATCAAAAACTTACAAACTTGTTTGCAAAGTATAGCATATCTCTATGACCACTTCCCTATATCGCCAGCCTCTATCCGCTTGGGTTTAAAAGACTTGAGAACTAGGACTCAATTTATGGGAAGATGGCAAGTGCTTGGCACCTCCCCTACTATCATTTGCGAAAGCGCACATAATGAAGCAGGAATCGAATATGCCTTTCGGCAAATACAAGAAATGGATTATCAGCAGCTTCATATTGTGATTGGAACGGTGAATGATAAGGATATTTCTAAGCTACTTGGGCAATTACCCAAAGAAGCGGTTTACTATTTTGCAAAAGCCAACATTCCTAGAGGCCTTTCGGCAAATATATTGGCAAAATCAGCACAAGAAAAGGGGCTTCGTGGAAAAGCCTATAAAAGTGTTGCTGAAGCCTTCCAAGCTGCTAAACAAGTAGCAAAAGCAGATGACCTAATTTTTGTAGGCGGAAGCATTTTTGTAGTGGCAGAAGTTTTGTAGTTCTGAAAAGTCTTTGGATGAAGTAGAAATAATATTCGGGAATTTGGTAGCAAGTTCCCAAATTATAAGCACCTTTGCGGCAATTTGAAAATAGAATAACTTGACTGCAACGACCAATAATCGCTTATATACTTTACAATTTGGTATACTCTGTGCAAGTAATGCTTTATTTGCAGCGAGTTTTAATATGATTATTCCAGAGCTACCTGCCTACTTGAGTAGCCTGGGTGGAGCAGATTATAAGGGTTTGATCATTGGTTTATTTACGCTTACTGCTGGTCTTTCTAGGCCATTTAGTGGAAAATTAACGGATACGATTGGTAGGATTCCCATCATGATTATTGGTACGTTAGTTTGTGTAATTTGTAGTTTATTCTACCCTATCTTGAGTACAGTATCTGGATTTTTATTATTGCGATTTTTACATGGGTTTTCTACTGGCTTTACGCCGACAGCAGTATCTGCTTATGTGGCAGATATTGTACCTGTCCAGCGTCGTGGAGAAGCGATGGGTATTCTAAGTGTTTTCATGAATGCGGGTGCCTCTGCCTCCCCACCTTTGGGGAGTCATTTAGTGAATAACTATTCTTTGGATATGATGTTTTATGTTTCATCGGGTCTTGCCCTTTTAGCCTTAGTGATTTTGTTAGGGATGAAAGAGACTTTGAAAGAAAAACAGCGATTCCATCCTAGATTATTGTTAGTCAAACGCGATGAGATTATTGACAAAGCAGCTTTACCGGCAGGCATTACGATGTTTTTTGTCATTTTTGGGTTCGGGGCCGTATTGACGGTTATTCCTGATCAAAGTGATTACCTTGGCCTTTCCAATAAGGGCTTATTCTTTACTAGTTATACAGCCAGCTCTCTATTATCGAGAATTGTGGCGGGAAAGGCTTCTGACCGATTTGGGAGAGTCCCTGTTTTAAAGATTGCTACAGTGATGTTGGCCATTTCGCTTTGGAATATTGGGCAATCTGATAGTCCAACAGATATTTTAATTTCATCTGGTTTTATGGGCTTTGCGATGGGTACAGCTTCCCCTACCTTATTTGCATGGGCGGTGGACCTGAGTCATCCTAAGCGCAGAGGCAGAGCTTTAGCAACATTATTCATTGCACTGGAGGCTTCCATAGGTTTAGGAGCAGTCAGTTCAGCTTATTTATATAACAACAAGCCAGATCAGTTCAGTTTTACTTTTAATATCATGGCCATTTTTTGCTTTTTGGGCTTTTGTTATTTACAATTTCTGTACACTTATCGCGAGGCTCATAAAGACGAGCCTAGGATGGGCTAAGGATAGTAGCGGTATCCCGCTTTTTTTGATAAAGGAAAAGCGGGATAATAGCGGATAGCCTGACTACAGTAGCAAAGCTACAGTAGGAGCCCCCAAAGACTTATTGGTCATTACTTTCAGAAGGTATTTTTTCAGAATGCTTATAACGATGCAATGATAGGAATGATGATTAAACAAATAATGATAAAAGCTAGTTTCGCAGCAAATAGATCATATAATAACATAAGGATTATGTTCTAATACAAACAAGAGTTGCTCAAAACTAGCTTTTTGAAGCCTGAAATAGAATAGTATTGAAATCGATTTTATTAAAGCGATGAGTTTAAAAAACCCATGTTTATGATTATTGAGAACGGAAATTTCTTTTGTGTTGTTATGTGTCCGTCTTGTGTTTGTGTTTGTCCAGCTTTTGAAAAATCTTTTATCCAATATTGTGTTTAATTACTTTCCTATTTCGGTTGGCTAACAATAACGCCTTTGATCCCTCTTCGCCATCCTTGGCCTCGATGGGATTCTGCTAAGAACTTTTCTTGCCGTTGCCGGGCTTCTTCTTTGGAAGTAGGTTTGGAATTTAACCAATACTCACATTCCTCTCGAGTACCTTTGTAGATGTAACTTGACGCTCGATCGACAATGCGGTACTCATCTTTGACTTTGATGACGTACAAATACATAGTAAAGCAGCTTTTATGTAAGAATTAAATCAAAACCTGTTTGGGTTAAATGGGGTCATTTAACAAATTATACAACTAATTAGATGCTCTAAAAAGCGTATTTAGAAAGTAGTATAATGATTTGTAAGAAATGTGCTAATAACGAATATTAATGGGCTTAGCTGTACAGAGAGGTGGATTTTTTTGTTTTAACAAGGTCTTAAAAAAATATATTATGTACAAATAAATACTTTTTTTTCAATATATATAAATCTATTGCTTACTTTTTTGCAAATAGGCCGCAAAAAATGATCTAATAGTCTAAAATAGGGATTTCATAGGAGTAGATTCCCCCAGCCTGAGGTAAAGATAGTCATTAGTTATCAGTTAAATACCAATCATAAGTTCGTTCGACTCAAAGAATAAACTCACTAAAGTGCTAAGATTTTATCCAATCAGAAATTAAGCGAATTGCCTCTAGACTCTCTTTGCAATACTCCTTTAAAAATTGCTCATCTAGGACGTTTAATGCTTTTGCAGCTTCCAATGCTTTTGCGCCATCAAAGTTGACGTAAGAAAGACGCGCAGATAGCTCAGATAATGGTCTTCCAAAATCTGTGCTTGGTAATAATGCTACTCCAGTTTCATTCAGCAATGTTTCGCATATATCTACACTGGAATGAATAGCCTTTTGCTTTAGACGATCCCGAAAAGCGGAGAAGTTAGGGAAAAGATAAAAGCCTCCTTCCGGTTTGGGGCAATGAATATTAGCAGATTGCAGTTTTTGATGAATGGTACTTCCTAATACTTTTAAAATTCTTCTTACATTAAAGAGGTAGTTTTCGATCTCTTCGCTTTCGCTAAATGCCATCACAGCTGCATACTGTACGGGAGCACTCGTAGAAGTGAATGTTTCACTGGCTACTACAGCCATTGCTTCTTGTAGCCATGCCAATTCAGTTGGAAAGATAAAATAGCCAAGACGCCAACCTCCTGCACCACACCATTTCGAAAGGCCGCTACTGATAATTGTACCTTCTGGATAGAAGGAGGCAATCGTCTGATGTGCACCATCATGATGGAGTTCGCCGTAGATTTCATCAGCGATAATAATAAGGTTATATGTTCTAGCTACTTGTGCGATAGCCTCTAAATCTTTGGTTCCTAGCGTTGCCCCTGTTGGATTAGAAGGATAGTTAAGGATCAATATCCGTGGCTTGGCAGGATCATCCTGGCAAACCGCTTCTAGATCCTCCGCACTTAATCGCCAATTATTTTCTGCTTTTGTAGGAATCCAGTTGACCTTTTTACCAAGAATAAAAGCTTGTGGAGCATAAGAAACCCAACTTGGAGAAGGGATGAGTAAATCGCCATAAAAAGCTAACTGGAGGTTAAAGAGTAATTCCTTTGAACCTGGTCCAATGAGAATATTTTCTTTGGTACAGTTTAAGTCGTACCCTTTGTTATGAAAATTAGCAATAGCTTCGCGAAGTGCAGGAAGCCCCATTACAGGAAGATAGTCTTTTTGGAAAGCATGCTCTTGAAGTGCTTTTACAACAATAGATGGTACTGGAAACGGAGATTGTCCAAATCCAAGTCGGTAGATTTTCTTACCTTGATCAGCAAGAGCTTGGCTTCGTTCGTTGATCGCTAAAGTAGCTGATCTTTTTAAAGCTCGAACATTCAAGTTCAGATTTACATGAACACTTTGTTTGCTTGTCATCATGATTAGAAGGCATTAAATAATCTGAGATCATTTTCGTTCGCCTCATTTTTTTGATGGATAATTGAATAAGACTAAATGATCAGACAAGTACGATAAAGCCCTGCAGAAAGTAAAGTTCTTCATATGTTTTTTTTAAAAAAAAAGGAGAAAGCACTCATGATGAGTGTTTTCTCCTTTTTAGGTTCGCCAATAATACTTTTTCTTAAGCACTGACTGCTTCCTGCTTCTCTGCATCTACATTCTTTCGACGATTTCTCCACCAAAAATAAGCTAGGCCACCGATTAAAAGATAAGGCGTAGCTAATAGATACAAGATACCATTATTTAGCCCTTGCCCCATGGTACCACCGTTTTTCAAGTTACTCTCAGCAGCCATTCTACACATGGGGCACTGTGCATCTAGATCCGCTGAGAATACAGTTATTAAGACAAGTATTAAGGCAATTAAGGCTATAGATTTTAATGATTTATGCATAACTCTTCAATTAACTTAAGGATAATAGGACATTAGCATATAATAGCATATTGGCCCTGTGACAGCGACATACAACCAAATGGGGAATACCCATCTTGCCATTTTACGATGGCGGTTTATCTGATTAGTATACGCTCTGATAAAAGTAAGTAAAATGAATGGTAGGATCAATCCCGCTAAGGTAATATGACTAATTAATAACACAAGGTAGAATGGACGAATTCCGGCGACAGCAACTCGCTCTGTATCGTTCAATACACCATCCGCATTCAAATCGCCAAAAATCACCTCTGGAGAGGTAAAGTGATAGGCGACATAAGACAATAAAAACAATACAGACAATCCTATTGCCACAAAAATTGCTTTGCGATGTGCTTCTACATTTTTCTGTTTAATAAAATAAAAAGCAATGATTAAGACAACTGCTGTTAATGCATTTAGTGTGGCATGAAATGGTGGCAAAAAGCTAAAATCCCATCCATCTGGTAATGGAATTTTTACCTGACGCATCAGGCCTACTAAGATAAGCACAGCACCAGTGACAATCCAAGCTGCTACATTTAATTTTTTCTCTAGTTTTAAATTGGCCTCCATCTTTAATTATTTTTCAGTATCTCTTTTAATAATGATATCCTTTTCTTGCTTTTTCGGAAGTACAATAGTCACATGATGCACTAGTAGTTTAATTTCTTCTTCGTCATTTAAATTATAATAATTTCTCACCTCTTGCTTGGCATCTATCAAAACCAACATATTCTTACTATTCAGTTCCTCTTTGCTCGCTGGAATTTTGTAGGTATTCCATGCAAATTCTGTGGTACCACTAGTGAGATAAAAACGTTCGGGAAACTCAAAGTTATAATCCTCGACCAATGTTTCTCCTACTTGCTGAACGGTACTATCGGATACCCCATTTAGGTGCACAATCATATAGAATTCTTCTCTTCTATTAAACTGTGTAAATAATTTGCCAATTTTAGCCTTTAAATCCTCTTCTAAGCCATTTTTATAATCAAATACTCCAGCTATTACTACATTACCTTCTAAATCCTCAGAATTGATTATAGTACTGTCATAATTAACAAAAGAGAAGGAAGGTGCAGTCCCTAATTCTTGCAACTTATCCAAAGAAGCCTTACGATATTCATACCCTTGCTTTAGATAATACCATGATCCTGCTGGTAAGACGACTAGCATCATAAATAATGCTAACATTTTTAGAATAGGAAATTTCTTTTTCTGTGTATTCATACCTATAAATTTAAACAGTGAAGTTGTTTAAAACTATACCATACCACCTACGAACAGTACATTGAGCAGCAAATATTTTAGTCCCGCCTGCCGGACGGGCAGGTTTTGTTCGTCTCGTAACTAAAACTATGCAACTCAAAAAGGGCTTTGTCTTAGCACTCAAGCTATTATTCTAGATTGGCAACATACTTTTTAAACAACTTCAGTAAGAAAACAGGGATAAAAGGAGTTAGTTTAGGAATTTTAATCAGCTTTGTGTAAAGTGAAAAGAAAACCCCAAAAAAGATGGGACGATAGCCTATTTCTATTCTATTTTTTGCTTTACACTATTTTGAATTGAAGTGGGTCTCCTTTCGGGAAATACTAAAAAAGGCGAGAAATTTACTTTCTCACCTTTTTCTTTTATCGTTAATGAAAGATTATCCAAGTTCATCAAGGCGGATAACATCACTATCATCATACATGCCTTGTGGATCGATTTTCTCTTGGTTTTTCTCCTTAATTTGTTGGCGACGATTTTTCCAAGAATCTCCTTCTTGGAAAAAAGCAATGATCGCCCAGATTAATAAGGCTGTAGGTAAGAGTACACTGACAGCGAGCCCTTTCACCTCATACCGCATATGCATAAATTCGTAAATAATGAAGTATGCTTTGTATATCGAAAGAACGATGATGATTAAGCCTGTAAGGTATACCAACCACATCATATCTTCAGCCCCAGAGATAATATGGCCTTTACCCAATAGAGATACACCAACCTCCACAAGCGTAACGATAGCCAATAAAGTCAATCCCCAATATACTTTCTTGATGGATTCTTCGTATGATACATTTGCCATGACTAGCTAAATTATGTTTGTTTATAAATTTGGATTACAAAAGGTAGAACACTAAGAATACAAATACCCAGACTAAATCGACAAAGTGCCAATATAATCCAATCTTTTCTACCATTTCGTAGCCATTTTTTCTTTCGACATACAGTCCACTTCCAACATTGATACAAATGATCAATAAGAAAACAACACCTGAGAATACGTGGAACCCATGGAAACCAGTAATAAAGAAGAATAATGCACCGAATGATTTTGGACCAAACTGTTCTACAGTAGTTTCACCAGTTTCATAACGTACGGGGCGCTGATCCCATTGGAATTCTCCATTTTCAGCTGTATGTCCGTGAATTAGGTAACTATCACCTGCATCGAAAGAACCTCCTTTTTCGTCTAAATATTCACCAGCAAACTCATGACTACCAAAAGGGTTGGTGTTTACAGTCATGTGCTCTGTTCCAATCAGATTATTCCATTCCCATGCTTGGCAACCGAGGAATCCAGCTCCTCCTACAATGGTCAAAAGCATCCAAAATACTACGCCATTCTTATTTTCACGATGCCCTTCTTGTACTGCTCTCACCATTGTAACGGAAGAGATGATCAATAAGAAAGACATAATTGTAACGAAAATAAGTGGTGCGTCATGAACTCCAAAGGGCGCTGTCGAGAATACAAAATCTGGAACTGGCCAAGTTGGACTACTAAAACGTATAGCACCATATGCGATAAGAAATCCTGCAAATGTAAATGCATCCGATAAAAGGAAATACCACATCATCAGTTTGCCGTAACTGGCCTTAAAAGGCGACTTGGCTCCTGACCACGCATTACCACCATCATCGTGCTTGTCTACATCATGCTCCATAACTGTTTCCGTTGCCATCAGTAATCACAATTTTTTGTTAGGCTAATATTTTTTATTTGTCTCTATAGTTTATTTTAACCTTGAAGGGTCAAAAATAACAATAAATAAACCCACAGCAAATCTACGAAATGCCAATAAGTTAATGTCAATTCAAAGCGGAGTTTTCTTGCTGGGGTTGGATTAAACTTCAGAATAAATGCATGAAGCATTGCAACAATTAACACAGCAATTCCTCCTAGAATATGTAGGGCATGTGCCCCTGAAATCATATATACAAAATCCCCTGAAGGATTAGTTTTTAATGGTACGCCAATTTCGATCATAGCTTGCCATCCCATGTATTGTAATACTAGGAAAGCAATACCCAAAATAAAGGTTGTCACAAGTAGCAATTTATACATTTGTTCATTTCCTCTTTTAAAAGAGATATATGAAGAATGTAAGCTAAGGCTACTCAATAAGATTACAGCAGTGCTTACAAAGAACAAATCAGGCATCCTAAACTCCAGCCAATTACCTGCTGCCTGACGAACAATGTAGGCACTAGTCCAAGCAGCAAACATCATCATAATACTGGCACATGCTATTAACAAGGCAAACTGCTTAGGATGGATTTTACTTCTTGAATTTCTAATTTCTGTCACTGCACCTGCATTCATAATATTTATAATTTATCGATGTACAATACAATTAACGATACTGGAATAAAAATAAAAGAGAAAAACATCAATTGTAAAGCCGATTTTCGATCGTTTTGTCTGTAGAATCCCAAAGCAAACCAAGCATAAGCTACGCTCATTATACCTACTAAAATAGCCGATACGATGCCACTTGCTCCAAGATAATAAGGTAATAAACCAGTAGGAATCAACAATAGAGCATATACAAAAGCTTGTAATGCAGGGCTTGTGTCCTGTTTTCCATCTTTCTCGGGAAATAGTTTATAACCTGCTTTTTTGTAGTCTTCAAATCCTAACCAACCAATTGACCAGAAATGTGGAAATTGCCATAAGAACTGGATAGCAAATAAAGACCAGCCTAATAAAGTCAATTCTCCTTGTGCCGCCACACACCCGATTAAGGTTGGTAATGCACCAGGAATAGCTCCTACTACCACTGCAGTGGGAGAAATGCGTTTCATCGGTGTATAGACAAAGGAATAAGTTACCAGAGATAACATTCCCAGAAAAGCCGTCCATGGATTAAACAAAGCAAGCAATGTAATTCCGGACATACTCATAAAACCAGCAGCCATTACCGCATCAGCGACTTGCATTCTACCGGCAGCAAGCGGGCGGTCAGCCGTTCGTTTCATGAGTTTATCAAAGTCCTTTTCGAGTACTTCGTTTAAAATATTTGCAGCTCCTGTTACCAAGAAACCTCCTAAACCTAATATAAAAATATGCTGCCATTCGATACTTCCACTCGATGCAATCAAAAACGCCATAACAGAAGAAAAAACGACGGTCAATGATAGCCTAAGTTTGACTAGCAATTGAAAATCCTTCAATCTCTGCATCAATATCTGTGTCCACTTACCTTCTATCGTTCTTAAAGCCACTTTTGGTATTCTTTATCCGTTATTTTAAAGGAGGCTATCATTGTGTTCATCACTTTGACAACCTCCTTCAATAAGTTTATATAACAGCGATTTTAATCAAAAATCTTAATGGTCACCACCATCTTTTTCACCTTCTGCTAATGGTACGATTTGAGGAATGAATTCCTTACCATCTTTACCATAATCATAAGGCCAACGTTGAACAGCAGGGATATTTCCTTCCCAGTTACCGTGACCAGCGTTGATGGGTGTTGTCCATTCTAGTGTACTTGCACCCCATGGATTTTTCTCTGTTACGACTTTTCCTCTCCAGATGCTGTAGAAGAAGTTAATTACCATTAACACCTGTGCTGCGAATACAATGATTGCTGCAATAGTGATGAATTGGTTTAATTCAGAGAAATGAGAAAATGCTTGGAAGCTATCAAAGCTGTAGTAACGACGAGGTACACCTGCCATACCAATATAGTGCATTGGCCAGAAGATTGCGTAAGCACCAATCATTGTTACCCAGAAGTGGATTTTACCCAAGGTTTCGTTCATAAAACGACCAAACATCTTAGGGAACCAGTGATAGACACCGGCATACATACCGAAGAATGCCGCAATACCCATTACGATGTGGAAGTGAGCCACTACGAAGTAAGTATCGTGCAATTGGATGTCGATAGCAGAGTTACCTAAGAAGATACCTGTCAAACCACCAGAGATAAACATCGAAACGAAACCGATAGCGAACAAGTTCGCAGAGTTGAATCTGATATTACCACCATATAGTGTCGTAATCCAGTTAAATACTTTTACTGCAGATGGTACTGCAATAATCAGGGTAAAGATTACGAAGAAGTTAGAGATGAATGGGTTTACACCTGACATAAACATGTGGTGAGCCCAAACAATAAATGATAAGAATGCAATTGCCAAGATGGAGTAAACCATGGCTTTATAACCAAAGATCGGCTTACGCGCATGTACAGATAAAACTTCTGACACAATACCCATAGCTGGCAAAATAATAATATATACTTCAGGGTGCCCTAAGAACCAGAACAAGTGCTGATAGAGTATTGGACTACCACCAACATGTTCTAATGCTTGACCCCCAATAAAGATTTCACTAAGGAAGAATGAAGTACCTAGACCTCTATCCATCATTACCATCAATAAACCGGATACCAATACAGGGAAAGATAAAAGACCTATAATAGCGGTAATAAAGAAGGCCCAAATCGTCAACGGCATACGCCACATCGTCATACCCTTTGTACGCATATTCAATACCGTTGTGATGTAGTTAACACCACCCAGTAAGACAGAAACAACAAAGAATACTAAGCTTGTTACCCATAAAGTCATACCAGCACCAGAGCCTGTGGAGGCCTGAGGTAGTGCACTTAAAGGAGGATAAGCCGTCCAACCACCAGAAAACGGTCCAGTACTCAAGAACAGCGATGCAAACATTACAACACCTGCCAAAAAGAAGAACCAATAGGAAAGCATATTAAGGAAAGGCGATGCCATATCTCGCGCACCAATCTGTAATGGAATTAAGAGATTACTGAATGTACCACTTAGACCTGCAGTCAGTACAAAGAATACGATAATTGTACCATGCATCGTCACCAGAGCATAATAAAACTCTGGAGCTAATGTACCGATACCAGCATCATTTAATACGATCCACTTTCCAAGAACAGGCTTTAACCAAGCCATACTTTCTTCTGGAAAGCCTAATTGTAAACGAAATACTAAAGACATCAAACCACCAATGACCGCCCAAAACATACCAGTAATCAAAAACTGGCGTGCAATGATCTTGTGGTCCATGCTAAAAATGTAATGCATGATAAAGTTGGACTGATACTTGTCACCGTGATGATGGTCATGAAAATGATCATCATAGCCAAGCTCCTGAATCAACACATCTTCATCATAAGTCGTTGTTGTTACTACATCATTCATTCGCTGAATATATTTAACTTTTTACAATCCAATATAGAATTGCGATGATCTTAATTTATTTTACTGAGTTAGGATTTTAAATTCTGTTCGTCTGTTTTTCTCTCTACCTGCATCGGTATCATTGGTATCTACTGGTCTAGTCTGCCCATAACCAAGATGTGTAAGGCGATTATCACTGATACCTTTAGATGTTAAGTAGTTATAAACAGCTGTAGCTCGATCATCAGAAAGCGCCATATTAGAGTCAGGATCACCTGTATTATCCGTATGGCCTGCTAATTCTAATGTCATATTATCATATTTATTTAAAGCTTCAACTAAGTTGTCTAATTCATATTTCGACAATGACGTCAAATCTGCGGAACCCTCTTCAAAGTTAACATAGTTAAACTGAATGGTTTTGGCATTCTGTTCAACTGCACTAAGCGCCTGCTCAAGTGCATCATCAAACTCTTGCTTACGCTCGCTAATTTCGAAATCCAGTAATTGATCTTTAAATGGATCACTATCAGAACCACGGATAGAACTTAGATAATAAGATTGTTGATTTTCTAACCAAGCTTTGTATTCTTCCATGGAAACAATACGCACCACACGACGCATTGAGAAGTGACCACTACCACAAAGTTCTGCACATGCTAACTCATAGTCGAAAGTTTCCCAAAGTTGCTTTTCTGGGTCTTCTGGATCTGGTTGCTGGTATTCTGGATATTCTCTCAATGATTGACGATACTCTTCTGTCGTTTTTTCTGGAGTGAATACAAAGTAAGTTGGAAGGCCAGGGATCGCATCCATTTTTACACGAAAGTGTGGTAAATAGAAGTTATGCAGCACGTCACGAGCAGTGATACGTACGCGCACTTTTTTACCAACAGGCAAAACAATCTCACTTGGATGAAAATCATCTATATTCTTTTCATCCGTCCAAACTTGGCCCAGTGGGTTCGTCGCATCAATCTTTCTGAAGTTACGTGTCCCTAATTTGCCATCAGGACCAGGATAACGGAGGTGCCAAGCGAACTGATAACCGGTACCTTCAATCTCAATATACTCGTTTTCAGCTTCTGGAACCAACTTAGAAACATAATCTTCTGGGATATCAGCCATTACTTCATTCCATACATCCAGACCACCCACTACTAAGAATGTCATTACAACGGCAGGAATGATCGTCCAAATTACCTCTAGACGGTTATCATGAGGAACGAACTTTGCTACCCGTCCTTTCTGCGATTTGTATTTCCAAGCAAAGTAGAAAAGAAGTACTTGAGTAACAATAAATACAATACCTGTAAAGAATAAGGTAATGTCAAAAAGATAATCAAGAGAACCGCCATGTTGCGATGCTGCAGCATGAGGGCCATACCCCAACATCCAATTTTTGTAGTAATATGCCGACACAACAGAAGCAACTAAGAAGACAACCATAAAGATCATCATGTAAGATGCTTGGGTTCTATTAGAACGTTCCTGAACTTCTTCTTCACCACGTATTTTTGCAGCAAGCTCAGTAACTTTACCAATCTGAACGATAATTACTACAAGGAGTATAAGACATAAAATAATCGTTAATGCTGTCATTATAGCTTATATTGAATATATTTTAAATCAAATGTGTTTCTGCAAATTTACACTCATTAAACAAAGAGAATGTAAAGTTGTGCACTACGCATAATTTGTTTAGAATTAATCTAAATAACTATACGTGATGATGATAACTTTCTCCTAAATATGGCTCATTTTTAGGTTCTAAATTAGCTTTAGATAAGTTATGTAAAAACATATACAAAAAGAAAGCTAAGAAACCTAAGAAAGTACCCACCTCTAGCAATCCAGGTAAAGAGAATCCAGCTTCAAATGCAGATGATGCATGATGTGCTGCAGTTTCTGCTACGCCATGAGCTGCATCTGCAGCGTGATCTGCACCATGCCCAGCAGCATCTGCTACATGATGGCCTGCGTCTGCTGCATGATCTGTCCCATGATGTCCAGCATCGCCGTGACCAGCACCATGATGGCCGCTCATTTCATGCTTTGTATGTAAAACACCAGGCTTAATCATCAAGAAGAAATCCAGCCAGTGGCCAAATAATACTAGGATAGAAGCGAAAATCAAGGTACCATATTTGCGCTTTGTATCATTACGCATCAAGATAAAGAATGGTAGAATGAAATTGATAGCTAAGTTCCCATAAAATAATACAGGATAGTTATTCATTCTTTCAAAGAAATAAACTGTTTCTTCACCATTATTTCCGTACCAAATCAACATGAATTGCGAGAACCATAAGTAAGTCCAGAAGATACTGAATGCAAACAAGAACTTACCTAAGTCATGAAGGTGTTCTGAGCTTACACGCTCGTAATACCCTTTAGACTTTAACCATGCTAAAGACATAATTCCTAGAGCAATAGCTGACACGAACCAACTTGCACCACAATACCATGCAAATAGGGTGGAGTACCAGTGTGAATCTACTGACATTACCCATTGCCAAACTACTGCTGCACTTGTAAAACCAGCAATTGGCAAGAAGGCTGCTGCCCAGATACGCAATCTATGGTGATGGTTCCAGTCTGTCGTTCCGTTTGTATCCTCATCCAGAGAAATTTGACGCATCTTCCATGCAAAGAAAATCCAGATAGCCATAAAGACTAGTGTACCAAAAGTATACCAATTTGCATTTAAGAAAGAAGACTTTCCTACTAGAATTGGATCATAATGTGTTGAATTTGGATCGAGTGTATTAGGGTCAGCCCAATGGTAAAGATGATGCATTCCTCCCCAAAGTCCTGCGACAATCACTAACATCAATACCAAACCCGGTATAAGGAATAAAGAATATGCTTCGAAAATACGTTTGAACTGGCTGTACCAACCAGCCCAAGCTGTTGTAAAAGCCGAGATAATAAATAAGGAGAATAATGCAATGCCTGTGAAGAATACAGAGTTATGCAAATAGTTTGACCATAGCCGTGTGTAATGACCGTCATCCCCTATGGCCGTCAATCCCATACACAACAAACCTAGAATCATAAATCCTCCTAAGGTTGCTTTTTGTCTTGCTTCAAATGTGAATTGGTTCATTATATATCTTCAATTTAAAGAGCTTGCTAATGTTTTATCTTGTTTGGCTTAGTGGTCTCCTGAACCGCCATGCCCATGATCGCCATCATTATGATGACTATCTTCTTCATGATGCCCATCATCATGGCCAGCTTCATCAGAATGATGTGCATCATCAGAATGATGTTCCCCTTCTGTATGTGTTTCATCATCATGATTAATTGCACTTCCCATCATGGCAAGGTATTGTACATTTGGCATTCCAAATAAAGGATTAAGTGTATTTTCGTTTTCGTTGTAAGCCATTTTTTTATCCTTAGCTTGTAATGCACGAATCCAGTGGATAATTTGCCATCTTTCTTCGTAAGAAACCTTATCAGAATAACCTCCCATTACGTTTTTACCATGCATGATCGCATGATAGTAGCGACCATTAGAAGAATTAGCGTGATCGTCTAATAAAAAGTTAGCTGGTGCAGCTGGGTATTTTGCATTGGTATTCTCTTCTGCTACTAACCAACCTAAACCATCTCCTTTTTCTCCATGACAGATTCCACAGAACTTATTGTACAAATCTTCTCCCCTTTCTAAGCCATCAGCTGTAATCGGGAAAGGATTATCGATAATTTCTGCAATAGCACGTGTACGTTCCTCTTCCGTGTCTTCGTAGTAATAAGGGACATTACCATTTACTGGAACTGGCATCGAATTCACTCTATCCTCACCACGTAAAGCTTTCATCATATCCGTATGATGTTTTGCATCCGCTAAACCGATTCCTGCATATCCGCGTGGTACCGTTCCATTTGTTGGCAAACCTGGATTCGCTAAGTCTTTTAATTTAATCACACTCGCACTATCCCAAGTATTGTAATAGTAGTAAGTATAAACATTTCCTTCTACTGCTAACGAGTGCCCCATATCGGGCATATATTCACTCCCTGGATAATCACCCTCAGCTGGTGCACAAGAGTACAATACCAAAGCTGCTACGAGAGTAATTAGAGTTAACCTTATATTTTTCATTCGTCTATGTTTGAAAAGCTTCTTTCTTGATTAAATCGTTTTCGTATTCACCTCAGATGCACCTGTTGCACTAAAGAATCCTTTTAACCTATCGATAGCATCTTGGTTAGCATCATTTGTATTAAACGCAATGCAGAATTTATCGTCTGTGATTCTATCATCTAAAGTAGGATTGATAGTGCCAGGGCCCATTCCACAGATCACGTAGAAGGTAACAACCATACCTACTGCTGCAAACAATACAGTCAACTCAAAAGTGATTGGAATAAAAGCTGGTGCAGAGAAATAAGGCTTTCCACCAAAAATAATTGGCCAATCACGAGTAAATACCCATGTCATAAATAAAAACCCAAATAAACACCCAATGGCACCATAGATGAAACCAGCAACGTGTAAACGACTTTCAGACAATCCTAAAATTGGATCTAAGCCGTGAACAGGAAATGGCGTGTATACATCCATGATATCTAGATGATCATTTTTTGCCTGTTTTACTGCTTTTAGCAAAATTTCTTCATCATCATAAAGACCGAATAAAACTTCGTTTGCTCCTTTCTTCATTTTCTTATAATTGAGAAATGTTTTTCAATTTGTTTAATTCCGCAAAAGCGCAGTTTAATGAGCTTCTGAATGAGCTGCATGTTGATGAGCAGCATTTGGACCAGCGTACTGATCACCAGAAGACTTCAAAATACTTTTCACCTCTGCAATCGCGATAACAGGTGCTACACGAGAGAAGATTAAGTATAAAGTAAAGAACAAACCAAGTGTTCCTACAAATAATCCTATCTCTACCCAAGTTGGTGTATAGTAACTCCAGCTTGATGGTAAGTAGTCACGCGCAAGCGTAGTCGCGATAATCACGAAACGCTCAAACCACATACCAATATTCACGAAAATAGACATGAAGAAGGTGACAAAAATGCTACGGCGCCATTTCTTCACCCAGAAAACCTGAGGAGAAATCACATTACAAGCCATCATACCTACGTATGACCACCAGTAAGGCCCAAGTACACGATTATAAAAAGCATACTGCTCATAGATGTAACCGGAGTACCAAGCGATAAATAACTCTGTAAGATAGGCTACACCTACAATTGTACCTGTAGCTAAAATTACTTTATTCATACTCTCAATATGCTCAAGAGTGATGTATTCTTTTAGATTAAGCACTTTACGAGTCAACAACATCAGTGTTTGTACCATTGCAAAACCAGAGAAAATCGCACCCGCTACAAAGTAAGGTGGGAAGATCGTGGTATGCCAACCAGGTATTACGGAAGTGGCGAAGTCAAAAGATACAATCGTGTGAACAGAAAGTACCAATGGTGTAGCTAGGCCAGCTAACACTAATGATAAACTTTCCCAACGTTGCCAATGCTTTGCAGATCCTGTCCATCCAAAAGCTAAGAAATCATACAACTTACGGCGAATCCCTTTGGCTCTATCCCGAATAGTCGCAAAATCAGGTACTAGACCTGTGTACCAGAATAAAAGAGATACGGTGAAGTAAGTAGAGATCGCAAATACGTCCCAAAGCAGTGGTGAATTAAAGTTCACCCAAAGTGGTCCTCTTGTATTTGGATAAGGAAAGATAAAAAATGCTAACCAAAGACGCCCCATATGGATTAGTGGGAACTGACCCGCACAAATTACGGCAAAGATCGTCATCGCCTCAGCAGCACGGTTTACACCAGTACGCCATTTCTGGCGGAAAAGTAAAAGAATGGCTGAAATTAGGGTCCCGGCGTGACCAATACCTACCCACCAAACGAAGTTGGTAATATCCCAACCCCAACCGATGGTACGGTTCAAATCCCAAGTACCAATACCGTTCCAAATCGTCCAAGCCAAACAGAATACATAAACCGCCAAGCCTGTTACTGCAAATAAGAAGGCAATAACCCATGCAGTACTTGGTGTGCGCTCCGTTGGTGTACAAATGTCTTCTGTAATCTGATGATACGTTTTTCCTCCCTCGATCAATGGTTGGCGTATCGTAGATACTGTTGCACTCATATTTATTTTTTTGTATGGTTGTCAGCCTGACACAAAATCAGGCTTATTTATAGTTCAATAATTATGCGTCTAATTCCTCTTTTCTGTTATTTACTTTCGCTGCGTAATAAACAGAAGATTGTACATTGATTTCCTCAAGAACTAAATAGTTCAGTGGGTTCTCAATTAACTTAGCCACCTCACTATCCTTGTCGTTGCGGTCACCAAAAACAATTGCACCCGTACCACAAGCTGTTTGACATGCTGGCTTAACATCATTGCCTCCTAAGGCACGACCTTCTCGCTTAGCAGTAAGCTTTGCTTCTTGAATACGTTGTACGCAGAAGCTACACTTTTCAATTACACCCCGAGAACGAACCGTTACGTCTGGGTTTAAGACCATACGTGTAAGGTTATCTGCACCAAATGGAATTTCTTCCCCATTTAGCCTATCTTCGTTGTAAGCGAATAAATCTGCAGTGGTATAATCTAACCAGTTGAAACGACGTACTTTATAAGGGCAGTTGTTGGCACAATAACGAGTACCGATACAACGGTTGTAGGTCATTTGATTCAAACCTTCTGAAGAGTGATTCGTTGCAGCTACTGGACAAACATTCTCACAAGGAGCGTTATCACAATGCTGACATAACATGGGTTGGTAAACTACATTTGGGTTTTCATAATCTCCATAGTAGTAACGATCAATGCGTAACCAAGTCATTTCGTGATGACGATGTACTTCTTTCTTACCAACCACAGGAACATTATTCTCTGCAACACAGGCTACCTGACAAGCTCCACAGCCTGTACAAGAGTTTAAGTCAACATGCATTACCCAATGATGCCCTTGGCTATAAAACTTGTCTGTATATTCTTCGAGTGGATAAAGGCCTTTGCTATTTAATTTTTGTGCTTCTGCACGCTTCTCTTCAATGTGGTGTACTAAGTCGTCCAAGTGGTCTAGAGAATCTTGATAAATGATAGAACGATTTACTAATCCCCCTTGATAACCTGCACCAATGGTCATTGAAGTTTTCTCATCTACGTTTAATGGTTCGCCACTCTCCGCCTTAACGACTTCGCCACTTTCGTCTCTTGCCGTCACTCCCATTGTATGGTGGTATTGTACGCAAGCAAACTCCAAATCTTTCCCTACTCTATCCGAAACACTTACATCTTTGGCGTAATACTGCGTATTTCCATCTTCATCAATTGACATCCAAGGAAATACATTTACACCTATATCTTCGCCCAGTGCTTTTCCAGCTGCTCCGGTAAGGGTTCTTCCGTAGCCCGCTGCTAAAGCAAAGGTTTCTCTCATTTGGCCAAACTGACGAATAACGGTCGCAGTTTGTTTCACTCCTTCAATTTCAACATCTACCTTATCTGCTTCGCTATAAAATTCGCTAGCATTTAAGTTTTTGTAAGAAGAAAATTCATTTCCACCATCCCACATTACCGGAATAGCCAGATAGTTACCCCATACACAACGTGTAATTGGATCAGGCATTTCCATCAACCATGGGTTATTCGCATATTGGCCAGCTCCCATGTTCACAGTCTCAAAGAAGCTAATCTCTAATGTCCCTTCTGGAGATGGTTTAGCAATTTTTGAAGCATAAGTATTTATATCAGCTTGGAACACAGGCTCCACACTAGCCATTTCAACATTAAATACACCATTATGCAATGCGTTATCCCAAAAAACTTGGAATGTAGTATATTCTGACTGCTGAGGGAAAACTACTTCCTCCCAGTGTTTCTTTAGGTAAGTCATATATGCTTGATCACCTTCAGGAAGATTGCCAGACCAAGATAACAAACTTGCCTCTGCTTGACGTGTACCAGCTCTTCCAACTGCTTCAAATATTGGAGCAATAGTTGGCTGTATTAAAGAGTACTGTCCTCTTTTTGCCTCAGCATCACCCCAACTTTCCAGATAATGATTGGTAGGCGTAACATAGTCACAATTAACAACTGTTTCGTCTGGAATTGCAGCAAAAGAAACTTTTAAACCAACTTTAGATAAACCAGCAATAAATTGATCTGAGTTTGGAAGATCATAAGCTGGGTTTGCTCCATCCATGATTAATACTGCATCTACACGACCACTGTTCATGTCTTTAATCAATGCTTGCATATCAGCATCAATTCCCTGACGCTGTAGAGAAGCATTAGCAAACGAAATAGTATTTCCATAACTCGCAAGTAAGTCATTGATGGCATTTACAAGTACCTGCTCTGCCATACTATTAGAACCAGAAACTACTAGTGCTTTGCCGCTTGCAGCTTTCAACTCATCAGCTATCATTTTTATTTTAGCTGTCTTCTTCGCATCTAGTTTTGGTCCACTAGCATTTCCACCCAATGCATTGTATAATGCAAGGATAGCTGCCCCCTGCTCAGATGGCTTAACCAGAATACGATTATCCGCATTTGAACCCGTAAGGCTCATCTGACTTTCCACCTGAATATGACGAGAAAGCTTAGCTTTCTTTACGTCTGTTATTTTTCGATTCTTTACGTATTGAACAGAATACTCCTCTGGGGAGATCCACGTTCCTAAGAAATCAGCATCAAAACTTACAATGACCTCTGCTTTGTCAAAGTGGTAATTCGGTATCACCTTTTGTCCAAAGGTAGCTTCATTGGCTTGAAGCATAGCAGAAGATGACATAGCGTCATAAGTGATCACTTTAGTATTAGGATATTTCGCCGTGAAATCAGCGATAACTTTTTTAGTGGTAGGACTTAGAATAGTCGTACTAACTATTCGAATTTGTGAACTTGCGTTCAGCTTACTCATGATTGCTTGGTCAGTTGCTTCCCAAGTCATTTTTTCGGATACTTTCCCTTCAGCGATGCTAAAAGGTCCTTCGAAGCGACTAGTATCATATAAACTTAATACACTTGCTTGAGCCCTTGCAGATGTGCCACCAAATGTAATTGGGGAAAGTGTATTACCTTCAATTTTTATTGGACGACCTTCGCGAGTTTTAACCAAAACGGGGCAATAGTCGCCACCTTGGACGAAAGTAGATGCGTAGTAAGTAGCAACACCAGGAACTATGGAATCTGGCTTAATTACATAAGGAATCGCCTTTTTCACTGGAATTTCACAACTAGCAGCAATGGTTGCAGTACCAAGACCAAACCCAAGATACTTTAAGAAATCTCTACGGTTGGTTTCTACGTTCATTGCTTTCCTATCGGCCATTTGATCGATTACTGGCAACTCGTTGAATTCTTGCTTTGTGGCTTCCTGATAAGCTGGAGTATTTTTGATTTGATCTACTCCAACCCAAACTGCTTGCTTTTTGTTTTTCATCTTTATGGTTTATGCAGATGCGAACTTAATCCCATCTGCAATTTTTTTTAAAAGTGTTCTCTAATCGCTTTTTAGTAGTGACATTTCTGACATTCCAAACCACCGATATCCTCTACTGTCACTTTGTCTCTTTCACCGTTTGCGATTTCCTTGTGGTAATTTTCGTAAGACTTGTAATAGTCATTATCTGCGAACTGTACCTCCGTTTGACGGTGACAATTAATACACCATCCCATAGATAATGGAGCATGCTGTGCAACAACTTCCATTTCTTCAACTTGACCATGACAAGTCTGACATTCTACTTTACCAACTGATACGTGCTGAGCGTGATTGAAGTATGCGTGATCAGGTAAGTTATGAATACGTACCCACTCGATTGGACCTTGTACTGTATTATCACCTACTGTAGGATCAGTCAATGCTTCTACGATAGCGTCCCATTGATCGTTAGCTACCTCTTCAGGATCACCTTCTTTTCCTTCTTTGATGTGGTTACTGCTAATCCAATTCTTGTAAATTTTTGAAACCTCATCTTGAGATAAAGACTCGTAATTGTCGATGTACTTATCAGAAGTTGGATCATAACCTATTGAAGCATAAATTTTTGTTAACTCAGCAGTTCCATATTGAGAACCTACTTTAATTGCCTTGTGGCAATTCATACATGTATTTGCAGCAGGGATCACAGAATGCTTAGAACGACGAGCACCATCGTGACAGTACTGACAATCGATTTTCTGTAAGCCAGCGTGGGTTGCGTGAGAAAACTTGATCGGTTGTTCTGGTTGATATCCTTGTTGACGACCTAAGGATATGGCATTATTTACCGTTGTATAACCACCTAATACAACTAAAGCGAAAAGTACAAAAGCAATCACTCCTTTACTTGTCAACATTTCAGCAATCGTTTGACGGCGAGCTGGTGCATTGCCTTCGCGCACTTGAACCATGTAGTTCAGATTAGAAAGAATACGTGCCAATACTAAGGCTAAAAGACCAAGAATAACAGCTAGAACAATATACCATGAAGTGTAATCTGTGGCTGCAACTGCTCCACCAGCAGTATCACCGTCTCCAGTAGGTCCTCCTACAACTACAGGATTATTAACTACATCATTGATGTAAGCAATGATATTTTCAATTTCATCATCTTTAAGGTTGAAATTTCCCATGATAGCTGGACCCCAATCTGCCCACAATTCTGTAGCCCGAGGATGCCCTTCACCTATCAACTTTTGAGAGTTACGAATCCAACTGTACAGGTCTTCTCTTGGGTAGTCTGCCCAGCGCTCTTCTAAACCTCCGAGTGCAGGACCAGTCATATCATCTTTCATGTTCTTATTGTGACATGAAGCACAGTTATTACGGAAAAGGACTTTCCCTGCTTCAATGTCAACAGCTGCCTCTTGTGCCATCAAAGTCTGTGAAAACACTAGTAAAGACAGAAGAACTAACATTCGGTTGAACAACGATCTATATATCATGTGAGCTATATATTTAAATATATTTCAATTTTGTTTCTAATATTTTCTTGTTCATTTCGGCGCAAATATATAATTAGGTTAAGATTTTTAGCAACTTTTACACAGAAGTTACACTTTATTTAGACTCCCTCTAAATAAGAAGGCGCTAAACATATTTACTTAGCTAAATACATAATTTGAGCATTTCATTTTTTTTCCTTTTGGACTATGCTTTTTGAAGGTCGAAACCCTATATAATTTTGCAAAAGTCACAAAAGTGTAAATTTTATATCAAACAGCTACTTTTGCCTTGATATGTGGATGAGGATCATAATCGATCAACTCAAAGTCCTCAAATTGGAACGAAAAGATATCTTTCACCTCAGAATTGATTTTTATTGAGGGTAAAGACCTTGGTACACGGGACAATTGAAGCTTTGCTTGCTCCAAATGATTCTTGTATAAGTGTACATCGCCAAAAGTGTGGACAAACTCCCCTGCTTCCAGATCACACACCTGTGCCATCATCATCGTCAAAAGCGCATAAGATGCTATATTAAATGGAACACCTAGAAAAACATCAGCGGATCGCTGATACAATTGACATGATAATTTACCATCTGCTACATAAAATTGGAAAAGTGCATGACAAGGAGTAAGTGCCATTTGGTCTAATTCTGCAACATTCCATGCATTGATAATAATCCGACGAGAATTTGGATTATTTTTTATAGAATCTACTGCTTTTGCAATCTGATTAATAGTTTCACCATTGTCTTTTGGCCAAGCAACCCATTGTTTGCCATAGATAGGTCCTAAGTCTCCATTTGCATCCGCCCATTCATTCCAAATACGAACGCCATTTTCTTGAAGGTATTTAACATTTGTATCTCCATTTAGGAACCACAATAATTCGTAAATAATGGACTTTAAATGCAACTTTTTAGTAGTCAACATGGGGAAACCCTGACTCAAATCAAAACGCATTTGATGCCCGAATACGCTCCATGTTCCTGTTCCTGTACGATCACCCTTTTCGACACCATGGTCGATGATGTGTCGCACCAAATCAAGATACTGTTTCATAAATTCACTACTGCTTTTTAGTAAGCGCAAAAATATACAAAGCATTAATCATTTAATAGTGCTTCTTAAATTTATCTTTCTCTACACTTCACTTGTTACTGAAGAACTATTCCTTTTTATCTTTGTTGGCCTTAAATATAAGCAATTTATTTTTCTTTCAGTAAAAATTGAAAGTTCTTGTTCTATGAGCTATAAAAGTATGCGTGATTGTGTAAATGATCTTGAAAAAAATGGTCATTTAATTCGTATAAAAGAAGAAGTGGATCCAAACCTCGAAATGGCAGCTATTCATCGCCGAATATTTGATGCAGGAGGACCTGCGATATTTTTTGAGAAAGTCAAAGGAAGTCCTTTTGAAGCCGTTTCAAATATATATGGAACGTTTGAAAGAACGGATTTTATATTCAGACATACTATTGAAAAGGTCCAGAAAGTCATTGAATTAAAAGCTGATCCAGGCAATTTCTTCAAAAATCCACTTCGGTATCTAAGTGCCCCTTTTACAGCAGTTTCCGCACTTCCAGCAAAAAGTTGGTTGAAAGCACCTGTTACCTATGGGACAACAACGATTGATCAGTTACCACAGATAAAATCATGGCCAGATGATGGTGGCGCATTTGTGACTTTGCCACAGGTATTCACCTTGCCACCAAAGAGTTCCAACATGATGGAGTCCAACCTTGGCATGTACAGAATACAACTCTCTGGTAATGAATACATCATGAATGAAGAAATCGGTATGCATTACCAATTACACAGAGGCATTGGGGTACACCATACGCAGTATAACGAGAATGATGAGCCATTTAGAGCTTCCGTTTTTATTGGTGGGCCTCCTTCCCATGCGTTTGCAGCCATTATGCCTATGCCCGAAGGTTTGACGGAGTTGACCTTTGGAGGAATGATGGGTGGAAGAAGGTTTAGGTATACTAAGCGTAATGGATTCCATTTATCTTCTGACGCAGACTTTGTGATTACAGGTATCATTCGAAAAGGAGAAAAGAAACCTGAGGGACCATTTGGTGATCATTTAGGTTATTACAGCCTTCAACATGATTTTCCGGTCATGGAGGTCGAAAATGTTTATTACAGAAAAAATCCAATTTGGCAATTCTCTGTTGTTGGTAGGCCTCCTGCGGAGGACTCTAGCTTTGGCTACCTTATCCATCAACTGGTAAAATTACTGACACCACAAGAATTTCCAGGTGTAAAAGAAATCAATGCCGTAGATGCTGCGGGTGTTCACCCACTTTTATTAGCGATTGGTAGTGAGCGTTATATGCCTTTCCGTGAGCGAAGACCAGAAGAGATTTTGACACAAGCCAACAGAATAATTGGCTCAGGGCAGACTTCCTTAGCAAAATTCTTATGGATTGCTGCTCAGGGCGATGATCCTAAGCTGACAACACATGATGTACGAGGATTTTTTGATCATGTACTCAGAAGAGTGGACTGGACACGCGACCTTCATTTTCATACAAAAACTACGATTGATACCTTGGATTATTCAGGTTCAGGTTGGAATGCGGGGTCTAAGGTAGTCGTGGCCTGCTGTGGTGATCCTATACGTGAATTAAAAGCAGAGCTTCCGCAAAATTTTGATTTGCCGAAAGGCTTCTCGAATCCTCAATTTGTACAAAAAGGTATTTTAGCCATTGAAGGTGCAAAGTTTACAGGAGAAGAAAGCTATAGAGAAGCTCAAATCCTTGCAGAACATCTTTCAGCATACGATTTGACGAAAGTCCCATTAATCTTGCTGGTAGATGATGCATCTTTCACTGCTGCTACGCTCAACAACTTCGTTTGGGTCGCCTTCACACGAGCCAATCCTTCTCATGACATTTATGGCATAAATAGCTTTGTAGAGCATAAACATTGGGGCTGTCGAGGCCCGTTAATTATAGATGCTAGAATCAAGCCTCATCATGCACCTCCATTGATCGAGGACCCTAAGGTCAGTCAAAAAGTTGATCAGCTTTTCGCCAAAGGCGGTCCCTTAGCAAAATGGGGATAAAAAGATAGAGGCTTTCGCCAAATTCAGTGAAAGCCTCTGTCTATTTATTATCCTAAATTCTTACCTCTGAATAATCAGTTTCAACGTTTGTTGCTGTTCGCTGTTGCGGATATTTACGTAGTAGGTACCTTCCGGTAAATGATCTACAGCAAACACTTCAGTAGCCTCTTCTACCTTATCCAACGCTATATGCTCCATCAATTGACCTTGAATATTGAAAATACTAATCATCAAATCTTCTCCGAGGAAACTATGCAGGTTTAACAGGACTTCATCTCTAGCTGGATTTGGCGTAAGCCCAATATTCAAGCTTTGCTGCTGTGCTATGTTTTGCTCTATATCGCTCGGTGTACCTGCAGTAAATGGTGTCCCAAGCACAACTTCCACATTTGTAAAATCTGCAGTTACAACATCACCTGGAGTAGAACTATAGACAAATAGTCCTACTTGAGTACATTCATCCATTGGGATAAATTGGAATAAATATGGAAAATATATCACATCGTCAGGTGAAGCATAGGCCCTAAAAATATTTCCAGAACGTTCAATTTTTACCCAGAACTTATCTAGAGAAAATACCTGCTGTGGCCATGCTGGATAATTTTCTAATACCCTTGCTATTCTAATTAGTCTATTTACCGTATTGGTTCCCATCGCCACTTTCTTAGCATTTGCTGCGATGCTATTGCGAAGCTCAACCCCTGCGTAAGCATGACCATTAATTTGGTCCACATATGCTTTAATATAACCATCACCACACATTTCGTATTTGATGAAGCTTTGATTATCAGAAATGTATGGATAAGACGGCGTACAACCATCACTCGTTAAAGTGAATGTTTCGGTAGGTACATCATAATCTGCCTCATTATTTCCAATACACCCAATACCGTCTGTATTCATCCAACCACATGGAAGACCATCAACCGTAACAATAGGAGAACAGACACTCGTATTTCCATAAATATCTGTAATTTCAACGGTCACAATGATATCATCCCCTAATTCTTCGCAGAAAATAGTTGGAGGATCATAAGTAACAGATGCCACACCACAATTATCCTCTACATCCAAAGCAATAGCATCAGAAGAAGGGATACTCTCTTCTCCATTAAAATCTACAAAACCTCCATCACATTGATTAATTATTGGAGGGGTATTATCTCTTAAAATAACCAAAATATTGCAATTATCTGTTCTACCACATTCATCCGTAACCTCCATAGAAACATTGACTGTTTGCTCTCCACTATAAACTGTTCCGGGAGAAGGACTGATTTGAGCTACACTAATGCTAAAATCGTTACATTCCGCAGTTGCATTTACCAAGTTGGTCAAATTCTCAAGAGAGTAATTACAGTCTGCATCAAGATCAACCTCGGTAATTGGGCATGAAGCAGAGGGCCCATTTGTACTTTCCACTGTAAATTCTTGATAACATTGGAATAAATCTCCATCATCTTGTATAAAATAAGTGCGTGTAATCAATACCTCATTACCTGGACATCCAGAATTACTAGGTATAATTGTTAAAACGCTCACAGCAGGCACACCACAAGCCTCACTGATTATGGGAAGATCTAAATCAACAGGTGGAAGATCAGACCGACAATCCAAATCTTGATCAATAATATTGCTGCAATCCACAATCAATCTGCAACAATCTTCTTCTAAACAAGCTCTAGAATTAATGTGGTTTTGAATATTGGTTTGATTAGCTGCTGTAAAAGCAGTTGCTGCACAAACAATAGTAGGACTCATAATAGTTACCCCCTCGGTAGCATCGCCGTGAATTCCATCCCACAAATGCCCTATTTCATGAGCACTCAAAGAACGCAAGCAGGATATAGAAGCATCAAAATCTTCACAGACATTGTAGCGATCAGCCGTACACACCACACCAATTCCATCAGCTCTTCCAATCAGTCCAAATTCTGGAGCTTCGACAGAACCTCTAAATACATTTCTTGCCACCCACAATTGGCCTATATCGTGAGGTTCAAAATTACTTCCAGTATTCCCCCACGTAGCAAAATCAGGAAGTAGAATATCCATAAAGGCACTGGTAGACCAAGGGTCTGATGCTTCTGAGCTTGGAATAACAATATCAACAATTTTGTAGTCCAAATCGAAGGTTTCGAAAAGTAGTTCCATTGATGCCGTTATTTCAAATAAATGAGCTGCTGTAGCCCCTATTGTTCCAAACTTCTCCACCATATCATAAGCTGCTGCTAAAGCTAATTCTGTTACATCATAACAACCAGGATCAGGCATACGATTAGTTGAATGATCATGATGATGAGTTCTAACATGATGTTTCTCTGCTTCGACAGAACCGCATGACCATTCAGGATTAGATAATACATCGGAAGTTTTATAAAGTACATAAAGGCCTTCTCCTTTTTGCCCAATAAAAGAAGGAAGTGGTTCTAACATAAACTCCTCCTCCCCTTTCTGAACCAACCCCATAATATGATCTGGTGCAATAGTAAACCTTGCTTGGTCTTCCTGCTTTCCTCCCACAGTACCTTCGTAGAAATAATTAGATATCTCTTGGTATTGGATGCCATTTCTACTTAAGACTTTAATCTTTAAGTTTTCAGCAAAAAAATCATTTGGTCGAAGATCAATCGGCCATTTGTGGTTAGCAAGCATCAAATTAAACTTGAATTTTCCATCATTTTCTGCTTTCGCAAAATCCCAAATAGCCTGAGCATCTAGCTGGAATACCTGATAACGAGAAAAGGTTTTACTCAAAGTAGGATGGCGAACATCTACCTGATGAGCATAAAATGTAGGAGATGTACCACAGTAAAGTCCATCAGCATTAATTTGGTCTTCTATACCAAAGTTAAACATGAGCTGCTGGTCTAAGAAAAACTGCCATTGTGTGGAAGATTCGATGACTTCCCATTGACCAGAGGGATTGTCTTTTAGGATTTCTGTCATTTTGGATAAAGCAGGCTGTCCTTCGAAATTTTCTTGAATAAATGCTTGGGCTTGGATTTGATTTCCCAATAGTTTTGGAGTGATTTGTGCCCTTAAGATAGGTGCATAGCAAAGCCAGCACGACAACATTAATAATAAATGTCTCATCGTTAAAAATTTAAATGAAATGTAGAAATAATTGGCTCATGCAGCGCATGAGGATAGTAGCGAAAGGTTATAAATTGTGAATAATTCGAAGGTTTGCGAAAAAATACATTTACAAATCAATACTGAAAGTACCAGATTTGAAATATGGAAGGTTTGTGTTGGTCAAGATACAAAAAACTATTAATAGTTTTGAAGGATAAGTGTAGCTTTTTGTAAAAGCTTAATTGAATGTTTGACTAGCTCAGCTCATATTTAGGGTCGAACAGGCCTAGAAAACAGCTAAGCAATACTTAGTCTAGCTTAAAATCTAAAAGAAAATTGTTAATTTCCCGTCTTGTTACCAAACCAAATGAACGATTACTCATTTCATTACGTTTATTGGACCATAAGAATGAAATCCTTTAGCCTAGAAAGGAATATTATTTGGCCTTTTACGAAAATGTGATTCTAGTTCCATGTTTGCTGAAAAACACTATCCAGAAATCTTGATGCCTGAAGAGCTAGATACCTATCTAGCAAGAGGTTGGTATCGAATGGGACAAACTATTTTCACAACGCATTTCCTTTGTTTTGGAGAGCAATTCTACTCTGCAGTTTGGGTTCGTCAGAATTTAGAGAACTTTCAGTTTAGCAAAAGTCAGAGAAAGCTACTTCGAAAAAGTATGAGTACTTTTAAAATTGAGGTGAGGCAAGGTCGAATTGATGAAGAAAAAGAACGTTTGTATCGAAAGTACAAGGCAAACTTTCCGGGTATTATTGCTCCAAGTCTTCGTGATTCCCTTCTAGATGGCGAGGACTATAATATATATAATACCTTAGAAGTAAGTATTCATCATGGGAAGCGTTTAATCTCATGCAGTTTTTTTGATATTGGTAATGAATCGGCTGCCAGTATTATTGGTATATATGATCCAGAATATCGTCAATATAGTTTAGGCTATTTGACGATGCTAATCGAGATGACATTTTGTTTGGAAAGGGGTATTCAATTCTATTACCCCGGATATGTAGTGCCAGGTTATAGTCGATTCAACTACAAACTCAGGATTGGAGAGGTAGATTATTATGATTTAAAGACTGGTCATTGGCTTCCTTTCAAATCTCTTAAGCAAAAACAAATTCCTTTAGAAAAGATAAAAAGTAAATTATCTGAATTATCTGTGCAGTTATCAACTGATGGCATAACTTCTAAGTTATACTATTATCCTCTTTTTGAAGCTAACTTATTTGGTTTTTGGCGTGCGCAATATTTTGACTATCCATTGATGGTAGCTATTCGTCCTGACCAACACCAAAATATATTTTTAATTGCTATTTACAGCATACGAGATGAAGCTTTTCAACTTATGCAATGCTCTGTTTTTGATGATCTGCAATTTTACTTTAATGAAAATTATATCAATTCTTTTGATAAAAGTCGCTTCTTCATGAAGCTTCTAGTTGTAGACAAAACTTTCGCATTAAATTCTACAGCAGAGGAGTTAAGTCAATCACTCTTCAACAATTTTTTCCGATCTTCGAATGAGCCATAAATTGAAGTGTCACATTTTTTTGTTTTGTTCAGATAATTCATTCTGAGTGATGCTATATAAATATCCAATGATCATATTAAGCCTAGCTAATATTTAAACGCATAGCAAAAAACGAGTATCGCAGTACTTCTTAATTCCATGAAGGTCTATAAACATTTCATTTATGTCCTTTGTTATATGATGTATTTTTAATTTACAGCTCATGAGAAGATTCGTTACGACTATTCTAGTGTTATCCTTTTTTTTTGCATGTAGTACCATTAATGATCTCCCTAAACACTATTCCATTAATGAATGGAAGGTAAAAAAGATCCCCTCTTACTCTCAACAAACAGGTGGAGATGCCGCACAGGGTTTAGAATATCTAATAAATGGAGACTACATTGGCTCTGGAGTTCCTTTAACATTTTATGGTGATCGATTTTCTGTAAGGGATACTGTTTTAAATCGAAAAGGTGTAAATGCCAACCTACCATATGTACTGACTGCCTTTACAGCTGCAAATGGTGTTGAGGTGATGAGTGGAAACTGCTTCACCTGCCATGCTGCAGCAGTCAATGGCCAAACTATACTGGGCTTAGGCAATCATCTCTCTGATTATGATAAAAATTGGAGTCAACTTGCTTCCTTGGTGAATCTAGGTATGAAGCTAAAGTATAGAAAAGACTCAAAAGAATGGAAAGCCTATGAAGATTTTGGCCACTACTTTAAAGCCATGGCTCCAACAATTGAAACGAATCAATTTGGAGTTAATCCAGCTTTTCGTTTGGCAGAAGCTTGCATGAATTATAGGAATCCATCAGACCTCAGTTACCAAGAAGAGCCTAATTATGAAATGACGGCTTACCCTATTGCTACAGATGTCCCTCCACTTTGGAACGTAAAGAAAAAAAATGGACTATATTACAACGGAATTGGCAGAGGAGATTTTACAAAATTACTTTTCCAAGCATCTGTATTGGGTATCTCGGATAGTACCGCTGCCAGACATGCAGTGCAGCAATTTAAACACGTATTGGCATGGTTAGAAGAACTCGAGCCTCCAAGATATCCTTTTCCTATTGATCAAGAAAAAGCAGCGAAAGGAAAAATTATATTTGAAAAAAATTGTAGCAAATGTCATGGTACTTATGGTGAAGAGGAAACCTATCCTAATAAAATCATTGCATTAGAAGTCATCAAAACAGATCCTAGTTATGCTATATACGCCACTGAGTCAGGTATTGTCGATTGGTATAATAAAAGTTGGTTTGCTCAAACTTCCCCAAAATCATTCTTTGAACCATCCCTCGGATATATAGCTCCACCTCTTGATGGGATCTGGGCTAGTGCCCCATATTTACACAATGGCTCGGTACCAAATATTTATTCACTTTTGAATAGTAGTCATAGGCCAAAATATTGGTCAAGAAATATTGATCAAATAATTTATGATCCTATCAATATTGGTTGGATCTATAACATAGAAAAAAAGAAAAAGAGTAAGACTACCTATGATACTACTCTACCCGCATATTCCAATCGAGGGCATTACTTTGGAGATAAATTATCAGAGCAAGCCCGAATAGACCTCCTTGAATATTTAAAAACAATTTAATAAGTTTCTTAGCAATACCTTACAAAAGGTAGTTTTTTAAAAAACAGACTTGATTTTTTAAAAGAATTTTGGGATTTCAATTTTTTTAATTTACTTTCGTAATGTAAATTTTTAATCCCATGATAAAACATCAAAAAGAAAAAGTATATCTTTTCATAAAGATTTTGTACTCCAAATTGAACTATACATCCTATCTCAGTATTCCTTACTACACCAATTTTTTTTTAATGAAATAGTGATAATATATCATTATCCAATTAATGCTAGTGTATAAAGATACACTAGACTAATTTGA
>JAKVCU010000066.1 GCA_022448955.1 Saprospiraceae bacterium | reverse complement strand
GCGCAGTGACCTAATTACGCTGTAACACGGGTTTTGACGTCTATTCATGTGATTTAAGAACTGCTTTAGTTGCCCCATATAACTCAGGTCATCCAGTACTGTGACTCGGTCAAAAAATTTAAATGCTATTTTGATACCTTACTTCCAAGCTATTGGATCGGTAAAATCGATGAGTTATTGGTAAATATCAGTTAAATATATAGCCTTTAAACCTTTAAGTTACTGAAATTATTGATACCATTATAAGCTCGGGAAGAACGGGAGAAGTAGGAGATGGAAAGATTATGGTTTATGATATTGCAAGCGTGACTCGAATCAGAACGGGAGAGGAAGATGCATCGGCCATCTAATAAACCACTTTCTGAATACGATTTAGAAACTATACCTAACATTTAACGACTCGCCACAACCACTAAAGTCCAAATTATTGATTTTAAAGGATTGATTAATCCGTTGATTTGAATTTTTCATAACGAAATAAAATATTTAATTATGGATCAGGCATTATTCACAGCAAATAATGTTTGGATGCTAGTAGCTACCGTATTGGTGTTTATTATGCATCTTGGTTTTTCTGCACTTGAAGCAGGCTTTGTACAAAAGAAGAACGTGGTCAATATATTATTCAAGAATGCAATGATTATTGCGATTGGCTTATTGACTTATTTCATCTGCGGTTTCAATTTGATGTATCCCGGAATGAATGAAGGTGGATTCTTCGGATTTGCTGGTTTTGGTATTGCTATGCCAGCAGATAATTTGGCTGCTTACGCAGAAGGTAATTTCGGAATTTATGCAGATGGAGGATATACCTATTGGACAGACTTCATCTTCCAAGCCATGTTTGCTGCTACTGCTGCTACAATCGTATCAGGTGCAGTGGCTGAACGTATCAAGCTGGAGTCTTTTTTACTATTCTCGGCAATTTTTGTAGCCATTAGTTATCCTATCACAGGTATGTGGAAATGGGGTGCAGGATGGTTGGATGCTGCAGGTTTTTATGATTTTGCAGGCTCAACACTAGTGCATGCTGTAGGAGGTAGTGCTGCATTGGCAGCCGTTATCCTTTTGGGAGCTCGAAAAGGTAAATACCAAAGCAATGGATCGATCAAGCCCATTCCAGGGCACAGTATGCCCTTAGCAGCTATTGGAGTATTCTTACTCTGGTTTGGATGGTATGGTTTTAATGGTGGATCTGTACTTTCCGCTGATCCGGTGGGGGTTTCATTAGTGTTTGTTACTACTTCACTAGCAGCGGCAGCAGGGGCAGTTACATCTTTTATTGCTTCTTATGCATTATTTAAATCCCATGACCTTTCTATGGTGCTAAATGGTGTCTTGGGAGGTTTGGTAGGGATTACTGCTGGAGCAGATTTGATGACACCACTAGCTGCTGTATTAATCGGCGGTGTTGCAGGTGTTATCATTCCATTCTCAGTAGTTTTCTTCGATCGTATCAAGATCGATGACCCAGTAGGTGCTACATCAGTTCACTTAGTATGTGGTATTTGGGGAACCTTAGCTGTTGGAATTTTTGGTTCCAAAGCAGGCTTAGGTCAATTATGGATTCAATTATACGGTACTCTTGCAGTATGTGCATTCTCATTCATCTTTGCTTTTGCATTAATGTATATCCTTAAGGTAACGATCGGAATTCGCGTAAGTGAAGAAGAGGAGTTAAAAGGATTGGATGTGGCAGAGCATGATATGAATGCTTACTCTGAGTCTGTAGAGCAATCTGCATATCAGCTTTCTGTAAAATAAAAAGAGAGCAAAAAAAATAGGCTCCTGATTCTGCGCTAACATTACTCAGGAGCCATTTTGTGAAAACGATAAATCGTTCAGGTCAAAGATAACACTTTGAAAGCATTTTCTCAACGTAAAAATGTTTAGAATGACGATTTATCGCTGAACAAATCAAATTTCTAAACATCAAATTTTGCGAATTATGAAAATGCTTCAATTGACATTGATTGCTATGGTCATCTTATGGACGGCGAACTGGGCAACGGCTCAGGATGCTATGGAAGTGGTGGAAGAGCCAACACTGGAAGCTCCAGCAGAAGAAGAAATAGAAAGCAAACTTCCGTTTGAAATTTCAGGTTTTGTGGATGTTTATTATGCTGCTAGCGGTACAGATAATCCTCTACCAACAAGCTTTACAGAATCTATCAATTCTTTCAATCTGGGTATGGCTAATATTGTCCTATCAAAAGAAGGGACTGTGGGTTTTGTCGCGGATATTGCTGTAGGTCCAAGGGCTGAGGTAGCAAATGGTTTTACAGGCACAACACTAGCGGCAATTAAGCAATTGTTCGTTACGTATTCACCAACAGATTGGTTGACGTTCACGCTAGGCAACTACGGTACTCATGTGGGGTATGAAGTAATTGACGCCCCAGCTAATATTAATTACAGTACTTCTTACATGTTTTCCAATGGACCATTTTATCACACTGGTTTAAAGGTAGATGTAGCATTAAATGAGCAGTTTGGACTGATGGTGGGTTTGTTTGACGATACAGATAGCAAATTGGATTTTGTTCCTGGGAAGCACATTGGTGCTCAGTTATCTTACTCTGATGATAAAACTGGTATTTACTTAAACTATATCGGTGGGAAAGACGCAGAGGAAGATGAGTTTTCTCCAGCAGTATTTGGACACCAGTTCGATCTAACTGCTACCTATCAGGCAACGGATAAGTTTGGGTTAGGTGTAAATGCTACAAATAAAACTGTTGCCCCAGAAGAAGGAGATAATACAAGCTGGTTTGGTGCTGCATTATATGCAAACTATGCATTTAGCGATGCTTTCTTATTGGGTCTTCGTGGAGAATATATTGGCGATGATGATGGATTGATCTTAGGAGCAACTGACGGAAGCGTATTTAGTTTCACAATATCTGGAAATTACAAAAAAGGACCATTAACAATCATTCCAGAATTTAGACTTGATTCAGCAGCTGAGGATGTATTCCCTGATGGAGACAGCGGAAAAGTGACTAGTTCAATCCCTGTATTCCTAGTTGCTGCGGTATATTCTTTTTAGCACCAAGTATTGGTGATTTATACTTTAATTTTTAACAATCAAAATTATTAGTAAAAATGGCAAAGTCAAAACTAGAGTACATTTGGTTAGATGGTTATAAACCAACACAAAGCTTAAGAAGTAAAACAAGAATCGAAAAAGATTTCAGCGGTAAGTTAGAAGATTGCCCAATGTGGTCATTCGATGGCTCTTCAACACAACAAGCAGAAGGTAATTCTTCAGATTGTTTATTGAAGCCAGCTGCTATTTTCCCGGATCCAGGTCGTAAAAATGGTTTCCTAGTAATGACAGAGGTACTAAATGCGGATGGTACGCCACACGAGTCAAATGGCCGGGCAACTATCGACGATGATGATGCTGATTTCTGGTTTGGTTTTGAACAAGAATATTTCCTTTGGGATACCACTACAGGCAAGCCTTTAGGATTTCCTGAAAATGGATATCCAAATCCTCAAGGACAGTACTACTGTTCTGTAGGTGCAGCCAATGCTTTTGGTCGTGAGATCGTTGAAGAGCATTTAGATCTTTGCTTAGATGCTGGGATCAATGTAGAGGGGATCAATGCAGAGGTAGCCGCTGGACAATGGGAATTCCAAGTTTTTGCTAAAGGTGCAGCAGCAGCAGGTGATGAAACCTGGGTAGCTCGGTACTTATTAGAAAGAACCGCTGAAAAATATGGCGTTGCTATTAATTGGCACTGTAAGCCGATTAAAGGAGATTGGAACGGTTCTGGTATGCATGCTAATTTCTCTAATTCAGTATTGCGTGAATGTGGAGATAGAGCAATTTACGAGCAAGTTTGTGAAGCTTTCCGCCCTGTAGTGAAAGAGCACATCGCTGTGTATGGTGCGGATAATGATCAACGTCTGACAGGTGATCACGAAACTCAGTCTATTGACAAATTTAGCTTTGGTATTTCTGACCGTGGAGCTTCTATCCGTATTCCCGTGGCAACGGTAGAAAATGGTTGGAAAGGATGGTTGGAAGACCGCAGGCCAAACTCTGCTGCTGATCCGTATAAAGTAGCAGCAAGAATCATTAAGACAGTTAAAACTGCAAAGGTTACTATACCTGTGTAAACCAGCATACATGTACTGGTTGAAACAGCTCTAGTTCCGTAAAAGGAATATGCCATTTTTAATCCCGCCCTTCGGGGCGGGTATTTAGAGTTTCAACTTAAGTTTCAACCAGTGGACTATTTTTGTTTGGAATCAATTAAAAAGTAAGGCCGTTGAATATTCAACGGCCTACTTTTATATGCTTAGGCCGAAAATTATCGGCATTGAAAGCTTATGTTATTCAAGTCTTACTAATTAATAACGTTCTTAAATCTTGGACGCTTTGGCTGAACATCACCTAGCTTTTCTTTCTTCATTTTTTCATAATCCGAGAAGTTCCCTTCAAAGAAGCTTACCTCACTATTCCCTTCGAAAGCTAAGATGTGTGTTGCCAAACGGTCGATAAACCAACGGTCGTGTGAAATGATAACTGCGCAGCCTGCAAAATTATCAATGGCTTCTTCTAATGCACGTAATGTATTGACATCAATATCGTTGGTAGGCTCATCCAACAATATCAAGTTACCGCCATCCTTTAAGGTCATCGCTAAATGAACGCGGTTTCTTTCGCCACCAGATAGTATACCAATTTTCTTTTGCTGATCGCCACCACTGAAGTTGAACTTACTGATGTATGCTCTAGCATTAATTTCAGTTGTTCCTACCGTAAGGATATCATTACCGCCCGAGATCACATCAAAAATTGTTTTTTCTGGTAGAAGGTCTTCATGAGATTGATCAACATAAGATACTTTAACCGTATCACCTCTTTTTACATTTCCTGCATCAGGTTCTACAAGCCCCATAATGATCTTGAACAAGGTACTCTTACCAACACCATTTGGCCCAATGACTCCGATAATACCATTTTTAGGAATACTAAAGCTCAGGTTTTCAAAAAGGATTTTATCCTCATAGGCTTTTGATATACCTTCTGCCTCTATCACCACATCACCTAGACGAGGGCCCGTTGGAATAAACAGCTCCAGTTTCTTTTCTTTTTCTTTAGCTTCTTGACCTGCTAATTTATCATAAGCATTCAAACGAGCTTTCCCTTTAGATTGCTTCGCTTTTGGACTCATTTTGATCCATTCTAGCTCTCTTTCTAAGGTCTTTCTACGCTTGCTTTCTGCTTTTTCCTCCTGTTCAAGGCGTTTAGCTTTTTGTTCTAGCCAAGAAGAATAGTTTCCTTTCCAAGGAATACCTTCACCACGGTCTAACTCCAAAATCCATCCTGCCACATTATCCAAGAAGTAACGGTCGTGCGTTACTGCAATCACCGTACCCGGGAAGTTCTGTAGATATTGCTCCAACCAGTGTACACTTTCTGCGTCCAAGTGGTTGGTAGGCTCATCAAGAAGTAGGATGTCAGGATTGCTTAACAACAAACGACAAAGTGCGACACGACGGCGTTCACCTCCCGAAAGCACTTTAATTGGCTTATCTCCTTCAGGTGTACGAAGGGCATCCATGGCTGTTTCCAAGCGGTGGTCTAACTCCCAAGCATTTAGGTGATCTAGTTTGTTGGTGAGTTCTCCTTGTTTTTCAATTAGGGCATTCATCTCATCAGCCTCCATGGGCTCCATGAATTTTAGATTAATTTCCTCATATTCTTTGAGTAAATCAACGGTTTCTTGAACACCTTCTTTTACTATTTCGAGCACTGTTTTTGATTCATCAAGGATTGGCTCTTGTTCGAGGTAGCCAATTTTGAAATTCTTTTCAAAGAAGATTTCGCCATCAAAGTCTTTATCTACTCCTGCAATGATTTTCAATAAAGACGATTTACCTGATCCATTCAGACCTAATACTCCAATCTTTGCACCATAGAAAAAAGACAGCCAAATGTCCTTTAAAACATGTTTTTTCGGTGGGAAAATTTTATTCACCTTCGACATCGAAAAAATTACCTTCTCATCGCTCATATTTGATGGTATAGATTTTGATTTTAAAATTTCAAGCAAATATATTCAATTCTTTAAGGAAATAAGGGCAGTTCATTTTTTAAAACCTTCTTTATGCTAAAATTTGTACTACTTCCTTCTTGTACATTTCATAAACGAAGTTTTTTGTAGGCTATGATAAATTTGGAAACTACACTTGTTCTTTTCTTTTTATAAAATAGCCTTTTAATATTACCAGACATTCTCATTGAAATACTTTTCCAAACATATAAGCATACTTTCTGTTCTGAAAATAATTATTTTTGTGCTTTAGAGCCTTAATTACTAACTACCAAAAGGAACATTTATGAGTATTTCTCGATTTGGTGCATTAGACACTATCCTTAATCGTTCAAAAGATGAACTGGACTACGTAGATATTCCAGATGCTAAAATCTCTGAATTTTTTGGCTGCAATGTATTTAATGACGCAGCTATGCAAAAATATCTTACACCAAAGGCCTTTAACGAAGTGAAATCTGCTATTAATTCAGATGAAAAGCTTTCTCGTGAACAAGCAGATGTGGTGGCTGATGGTATGAAGCGTTGGGCTATGGATCATGGTGTAACGCACTATACTCACTGGTTTCAACCGCTAACAGGCCGTACAGCTGAAAAGCATGATTCCTTCTTTACTTTAACGCCTGATGGTCAAGTATTAGAAGAGTTTGATGGCGATACTTTGGTTCAGCAGGAGCCTGATGGTTCTTCATTTCCTGGTGGTGGTTTGCGTTCTACTTTTGAGGCTCGTGGTTATACAGCATGGGATCCTTCTTCTCCAGCGTTTATCTTCGAAGTAGGAGAGGGGAAGACGCTTTGTATTCCTACGATCTTTGTAACTTATGGAGGGGACTCATTAGATTACAAATTACCTTTGTTAAAATCTCAGTCTTATATTGAGGAAGCAGCTGTACCCGTTTGTCAATTTTTTGACTCCAATGTTACTCAAGTAAAAACAACTTTAGGTTGGGAGCAAGAGTATTTCTTAGTGGATGAAGCAATGTTTAACGCTCGTCCTGACTTGATGTTAACTGGCCGTACACTTTTAGGCAAACATTCTACCAAAGGCCAACAGTTAGATGATCATTACTTTGGGTCTATTCCAGAGCGTGTATTTGCCTATATGCGCGATCTAGAAACAGAATGTCATAAGCTAGGCATCCCTGTACGTACTCGTCACAATGAGGTAGGTCCTGGTCAGTACGAGCTAGCGCCAATGTTCGAAGAAACCAACCTTGCGGTAGATCATAATCAGTTATTGATGGATGTGATGGATCGTGTGGCTATTCGTCATAAATTGCGTGTATTGCTGCATGAAAAACCATTTGCAGGCGTCAATGGCTCTGGTAAGCACAATAACTGGTCGATGGCCACTAATACAGGCAAAAACTTACTTTCTCCAGGTAAGAACCCTCGTATGAACTTGCGTTTCTTGACTTTCTTTGTAAATACTATTCAGGCCGTTTACAATCATGCAGATTTGCTTCGAGCAAGTGTGGCTTCAGCATCTAATGATCACCGCCTTGGGGCAAATGAAGCACCTCCTGCTATTATTTCTGTCTTTATTGGTGATACTTTGACGAAAGTCTTAGAAAGCATTGAAAAAGGAAAAGATGAAGATGGAGGTGGAGTAGAAGAAATACTTGATTTGTTGAGTAAGATTCCTAATCTAGAATTAGACAATACAGACCGTAACCGTACTTCTCCTTTCGCCTTTACAGGAAATAAGTTTGAGATTCGTATGGCTGGTTCTTCCATGAATTGTGCGGCACCAATGACGATCATGAATACGATTGTTGGAAAGCAGCTCAAAGAATTTTATGCATCTGTTGAAGCTTTAAAAGCGGAAGGAAAAGATCAAGAAGGTGCTATCTTTGAGGTAATTCGTCAGTATGTGATTGACTCAAAAGCGATTCGCTTTGAAGGGGATGGTTATAGCGAAGAGTGGAAAAAAGAAGCAGCAGAGCGTGGCTTGAGCAATACCCCTAATACACCAGATGCACTAGGTGCTTACATAAGTAAATCTTCTAAAGATTTGTTCTTAACAAGCGGTGTATTTACAGAGAAAGAGTTAGATGCACACTACGAAGTAATGTGTGAAAACTATATCCTTAAGCTACAGATTGAATCTCGTACGATGAGTGAAATGGTAATTAACCACATCATTCCTGCAGCAATTAAATATCAAACTATCCTTGCAGAAAATGTAAATTCGCTGATGGGAATTGGCCTACACGAATCTACTTATAATGCTCAAAAGGAGTTACTTATCGAAATCTCTGAACATATTAACAAAGCTAAGGATGGAATCGATAAAATGAGCAAGGCTAGTAAAAAGGCAGATAAAGAAGGCCATGCTGACAAGCAAGCCAAAGCTTATGCAACTAAGGTTAAGCCTCTAATGGAAAAAATTAGAGAACAAGCAGATGAACTAGAGTATCTAGTTGAAGATAGCGAGTGGCCCTTAGTGAAATACAGAGAATTAATGTTTTTACGCTAAGTGAAAATGTAAGCTAGAAGATAGGAGGAAGGAGTAATTTTTTTCCTCCTTTATATTGTAATTTTACTCAGTTAAAATTTTCTTTTTATAGTTATTCTTCAAAAAAGTAGATTTTTACTTTATACTTCACCATAATCTTTAATCATTCTTAGCCAAGAAAACACACTGTTTCTTTATTTTTGGGCGAACTAACAAATAAAATTTTATGGAATTAAATATTCAACATACAGTACTTGATCGTTTCTTAAAATACGTAACGATTGACACAGAATCTGACCCTAACTCGACTACCTTTCCTTCTACAGAAAAGCAGAAAAATTTAGCTAAAGTTTTAGTCGAAGAACTGAAAAATATGGGTATTGACGATGCAGCTATGGATGAACATGGCTATGTTTATGCAACTATTCCTTCTACAACAGATAAAGAGGTACCTGTTATTTGTTATTGTTCACATATGGATACTTCGCCTGATTGCAGTGGCGCATATGTAAAGCCATTGGTACATAAAAACTATGATGGCTCAGATATCATTTTACCAGATGATACAAATGCTGTAATTAGAATGGTAGAACACCCAGATCTAAAAGATCAAATGGGCAATGATATTGTTACAGCAAGTGGAACAACGCTTTTAGGTGCCGATAATAAGGCAGGGGTAGCAGAGATTATGGATGCAGCGCATCATCTGATCAATAATCCTTCTATTAAGCATGGAAAAATTCGCATTCTTTTTACACCAGATGAGGAAATTGGAAGAGGTGTTGATCATGTAAATATGGAAAGGCTTGGTGCTGATTTTGGATATACAGTAGATGGGGAAAAAAGAGGAACACTGGAAGATGAAACCTTCTCAGCAGATATGGTAACGATTACTATTCAAGGGGTAAGTATTCATCCTGGTTTTGCAAAAGGTAAATTAGAAAGCGCCCTAAAGATTGCCAGTGATTTAGTAGCTGCACTTCCGAAAGATCGCCTATCACCAGAAACAACTGAAGGTAAAGAAGGCTTTATTCATCCGGTTACGATATCTGGTGCGGCAGAAGAGGCAAAAATTGTTTTTATCATTCGTGATTTTACAGAAGAGGCACTGCATGAACATGAGTCATTTCTAAAAGGAATTATGGAAAAAGCTTTAGAGCACTATCCAAATTCAAGAGGGATATTTGAGGTGAAAGAACAATACCGCAATATGAAGGTAGTTTTAGATCAACATCCTCAAGTAGTGGATCATGCTTTGGAAGCGCTTCGTCGCGCAGGTATGGTGCCTGAGCGTAGAAGTATTCGTGGGGGTACAGATGGTTCAAGACTTTCTTTCATGGGGCTACCTTGTCCTAATATCTTTACTGGAGAGCACGCCTTTCATTCAAGAGAAGAGTGGGTATCTGTACAGGATATGGAAAAGGCCGTGGAGACCCTGATTCACTTAGCTATGATCTGGGAAGAAAAGGTCTAGCTTCCGCAAAAAATACCCACAATAGAGGATACACTATTGTGGGGAACTCTTATTGCTTTATGAATTTCATGCTTGCTTTAGGTGTTTTTAAAAGATAGATGTTATTAGGCAATGCTTTTATATAAATTTTTAAGACAGATGAAGAAATCATGCCGCTTGTAAAAATGACTTACATCATTTCCAAGAAGATCTGCTATCTGAAAATTAGAAAAATCAGCTGCTTAAAAATCCAAATAAACTTAAATTACATGGTATTCAAATGCATGAAAAAGTTGTACCCTAAAAAATGCTTGCACTTCTATGATTAAATTTTCACTAGCTGATGAACTCTACCTCTCTTTTATTTGAGTATGATCTAATCTAGTGGTATATCCAGAAGCAATTGTCTTATCAGAGCTTACAAGCTATCGTTTGATTTTCTACTATTGTAACCCTCTTTAATGGCAGCCAATTATTTTTGGGCAGTCGATAATTTGGAACAAGATCTAATGGTTGTGGTAATTTAGAATTTTCAATAGAACTGTGGATAGCGAAAAACCATAAGATTTAAGAAATTTTCTTCAGGAAAATCTTGAAGACTTAGAAGTATCTCAAATTTAAATCAACGCATTATTTTTAAATGTAGATGCTGGTATGGATAGGAAAGGGGGTAGAAAACGGTTTACTGAGGGTAGGTGAGTTGATTGGACATCAAATACAGCATTTTTAAATAACTTCTGCAAAAAAGCTTATGAAAAAATTTGCTTAAGCTAAGAATATTCATTCTTTTTGCAGAAATTTTCAACATGCTAATTTAGCTTTTGTTTCATACTCTGAAGTTTTTACAATTTCTTAATATTTTTTTAGATTTTTTAACCAAAAGGTACACTGTATTAACCCTTTCTTAGTGATCTAGTAGTCATTTCATTTCTATAATTGTACTTTAGATATTTAATAAGTTACTTTGGCCGACATACTCATTTTTTGACTCGAACGAAAAACTTGAACCATGAAAAAACTTCAATTAAATCTAAATAGTCTACTTTTTTTAATGGGTATTACCATTTTTGGACTTTCCTCCTGTGCTTCTCCTCAAAAACTGATCGAGGAAGGAGACTATGACAAAGCCTTACAAATAGCATTGAAGAAACTTGCTGGTAAAAAGAACAAGAAGGCCAAACATGTGCTGGCTTTGCAAGATGCGTTTGTAAAAGCTACGGCTGCTGATTTGCGTAAAGCAGATCGATTAAAAGCCGAAGGTCGTCCTGAAAATTGGGAACGTATTTATGATCTTTATGCTAATATTCGTCGTAGACAAGAAACAATCGAGCCATTATTACCTCTTGTAGACGAAGATGGAGTCCAAGCTGAGTTTCGTTTTGTGAGAACAGACGAATTAGAAATGGAGGCAAAAGATAAGGCGGTAGACTATTATTATAATGATTCAAAAAAACTGATTGCTCTAGGACAGGCGGGAAATAAAGGAGCTGCCAGAAGAGCTTTTGGTCAGCTAGAACGAATTAATCGTTTCTACAGGGATTATAAGGATAAGGACCAATTAATGGCTATGGCTCACGAATTAGGAAGAACATACATTTTATTTAGTATGAGAAATAATGCGCCTGTCGTATTACCTTCGGATTTCGAAAAAGCTATTTTGAGCATGAATGTAAGAGACTTGGAGTCGCACTGGCAAGTATACCATACTACTAAGCAATTAGATTTGGAGTATGATTACGCTGTAATTATGAATATTACTAATATTGAAGTTACTCCTTCATTAATGAAAGAAAGAGAATATCGCGAAGAAAAAGAAATTAAAGATGGTTTTGAGTATGTTCTTGATGAGAATGGAAATGTAATGAAAGACTCTTTAGGAAATGACATTAAGGTGGATCGATACGTACAGATTCAGGCTTGGGTATTAGAAGTTTTTCAACAAAAAATGGCTAATGTTAATGGCCAACTTGAGTTTTATGATATTCGCACGAACGAGCTGTTAGATCGAAAAGTGCTTGCAGCAAATGCTATCTTTGAAAATTATGCTTCCACTTTTGAAGGTGATCGAAGGGCATTAAGCAAGCAAAGTAAACGCAGAATTGGAAATCGGCCGCTGCCATTTCCTACCAATGAAGCCTTACTGTATGATGCTGCTCAATCTTTAAAGCCTCAGATTAAAAGTAAATTAGTTAGTACTAGACTTCTAAGGGAGTAATTTCTTTTTTTGCTTTAGGAAAGAGGGCAGATCAGTAGGTGATCTACCCTCTTTTTGCTAGATGTAAGCTTTCTCTAAGAATGCTTATTTGTCAAGAACTACAAATTTCTTTGCTATTCTATTTTCTTCAGTCACAATATGTAAGATATAAACACCTGGATTCAATCGATTCAGATCAATCTGTGTTCTCATTTTACCTGCATCGATATTCATAGCTTGACGGCTTAACAGTTTGCCGTTCATATCGCTTACAAAGAATTGAACTTGAGATGATTTATTGATATTTAGATCAAGAGTTAACTGGCCACGAGTTGGATTCGGGAATAAGTTTACGTCTGTGATCTCTTCACTATAAGGAAGGGCGACTGTCGCCTCGAGCTGAGGAGCAGCTTCTCTATTTGCATTTAGGCAACCAGAAATATCTACCTCATCAATGTAAACCCAGTCAGAGTTTCCAGAAGCATCGCAGCGGAAACGTAAACGTGTATTAGATGTAAATGGACCAGGAATGATTACTGAATCAAAATAACGCTGATTATTTTGGAATTCATCATTTCTATTCCATTCTTCCACGATAGTGTAAGAAGCTCCGCCATTTGTCGAGATTTGCAACCAGAAGTCTTCATTACTATTATCCATACTTCTTGGATAATAAGAGAAATCAATAGTTAACTCATCATAAGCAGATAAGTCCAAGTTGTCTGTAGTCATTACCGAGGTAGAGGTATTATCACGTAAACGTACACAGTAGGTTCCTAATGCGTAAGCTGCATCATTTGCACTTCTGCGACAATCAGAACCACCATCATTCCATATTCCTAAACCGCTTTCAAAGTTATTAAAGTTGATTGTCGTGTAGCTACAACCACCTGTTGGAGGACAAGCATCTGGGCAAGAGCCACCACAGTCGATGCCTGTTTCATCGCCGTTTTGGATGCCATCATTACAACTAGGACCCGAACCACCACCTAAACAGAAGTTAGTGGTTTCTGAAGAGCCAAATGTACCACCAGAGGCTAAAGTGTTTCCACCGCCACTTACCGTGTAAGAACCAGAACCATAAGTGCAGCAAATACCATCACCATAAGAGTCATTGATCGTAAAGTCATAACAACCATCTCCTAAACATTCTGTAATAGTAAGAGTAGAACCATCTGGCTGGCTACCATAAGTACCTCCCGAAGCAACTACTGAACCTCCTGCATTAGTAATAGTCCAACTGGTTTCTTCTGGATAATTATCAAAGGTAATTGTTACTGTAACTTCTGTACATGAACAGGGCGCACAATTAGGGCCACCACAATCAATACCTTCCTCTCCTTGATTTTGGATACCATCATCACAAGTTGGACAAGCATTTGGGCAAGAGCCGCCACAATCGACACCTGTTTCGTCACCATTTTGGATACCATCATCACAAGTTGGACAAGCATTTGGGCAAGAGCCGCCACAATCGACACCTGTTTCGTCACCATTTTGAATACCATCATCACAACTAGGACCCGAACCACCACCTAAACAGAAGTTAGTAGTTTCTGAAGAGCCAAATGTACCACCAGAGGCTAAGGTGTTTCCATCGCCACTTACTGTGTAAGAACCGGAACCATAAGTGCAGCAAATACCATCACCATAAGAATCATTGATCGTAAAGTCATAACAACCATCTGCTAAACATTCTGTAATAGTGAGGGTAGAACCATCTGGTTGGCCACCATAAGTACCTCCTGAAGCAACTACCGAACCTCCCGCATTAGTTATGGTCCAGCTGGTTTCCTCTGGATAATTATCAAAGGTAATTGTTACTGTAACTTCTGTACCAGTACAAGGACAAGGCGCACAATTAGGTCCACCACAATCAATACCTTCCTCTCCTTGATTTTGGATACCATCATCACAAGTTGGGCAAATATCTGGGCAAGAGCCGCCACAGTCAATACCTGTTTCATCGCCATTTTGGATGCCATCATCACAAGTTGGATCTGCAGGAGGACCACATGCTGTGGAGCTCAATAAACTCTCACGAGCACCACCAGTATCAAACAAAGCTCTCATTCTAGCCTTCTGACCTATCGTAAATAAATTCATACAAGCGTCATCAGAATAATCCATGTAGTTCTGTACCATATCTGTTGAGCTACAAGAAACATGGCCCACTGCACATCCATAATTAGGTGCATCAGAAGTAGGTGTGTCAGAAACAAAATCATCAACGTTACAGTTGCCATCACCCCAGATGTGTCGAAGGTTTAAGTAGTGGCCTACCTCGTGCGTCATTGTACGACCTAAGTTAAATGGAGCCGTAGCTGTTCCAATTGTACCGAAATATTGGTAATCATTTACAACACCGTCAGTAGCAGGATTACCACCAGGAAACTGAGCATAACCTAAGATTCCACCGCTGATATCACATACCCAAATGTTTAGATAGTCAGCTGCTGGCCAGGCGTCCTTACCACCAGAAGAGTTGAACTTAACTTGATCATTTGTACCAAAGGAAGTAACAGAAGTAGAAGTACGTGTGATACCTGTTGTTGCATTACCACTAGGGTCAACTGTTGCCAGACAGAATTCAATTTCTGAATCTGCTGCTTGTGACCAAGTATTATCTGCATCAGAATTTAAGCGGCGAAAGTCTTCATTTAACACATCAATTTGTGTTTGAATTTGAGCATCACTGATGTTTTCTGCTGAAGTGTTGTAAACAACATGTACAACTATAGGGATGGTTACTGTACCCGTGACATCACGAGTTGGATTTTTCAAGAAGCTTTGCGTGTGTTTTTCAATTCGATCCATTTTCTCTCCGCGTTTTGGATCGAGTTGCATTTGTTGCTCTAGATATTCTACAGCTCCACAATCTCTTTGCGCAAAACTATAGGAGCCTACCAATAGGAAGGCCATAGAGAATAAGATAGCTCTAATACTCATAAGTAATAATTATAGGTGAACTAATAAAAGTAAATTCCTTATTAATAATTTAGGCTAATGCAATGCATTAGAAGTCGGGTGTGAATTAGCTGTGAACTGTTTAATATTGATTGTTTGAAATACCTATCTGTAAAGGAGAAAGACTATTCTAGAATTTTCAAGAGTGTGACTTCTGCAAATATAGAAATATTATTTGAAGAAAGAGTGTTGGTGTACTTTTTTGTGTGGCATAATTAGTAAATAGAAGTATATTAATAGTCCGTTCTCAACTAAAATAAGACTATACGAATGGTATTCTTATGATTTTGCACCTTCATTGTTTTTGAAAATGATGGGGCCATCCGCGTAAAAATGTTTACTTGGAGTTTGTTTCAAATTCCAATACATGAATAGTTTGAGCGAAATTTCTCCTACAATTCGTCAAAAATAATTATTAAACTATCTGATATATTTCCCGCTTTGTTCAGCATTTAAGGTGTTCTGATTTTTTCAATTATTGAAGTTTGACGATAAATACTTATTCCTGCGTGGTTTTACTAACTAACCTTTGGATGCCAACATATTCATCATCTGGAATTTCGTCCCCATCCCAATCTAAGAAGCTTCGAAATACCCCCGTTCCATTATCGCGAAGTTCTACACTATAGGTATAGGTGACCTGTGGTTCGATTAGCATTAGAGTATCACCAAAAACATTCCAAAGTCCTTTGGTTTCGTTGATAATACTATCCGTACCATAAGCCCTGTAAGTAGATCGAAACTTATTATCCAATTCGTAATAGGTGCGAATAGGTTTTATACCTAAACGTTTTTCCCACTCTTCTTCTGTAACCTCAAAGATGGCAGTCGAATCTTTAATTCCTGCTACTGAATTTATGGTAACTTTAAATGAAATGGTTTCCCAAATACCAGGCATGGCCTCTTTTAGGGTTTTTGGGGGAGCAACTAGTTTTTTGGGTGGGGTGTCTCCGCAATTGGAACAAACAAAAAGAAAGGCAATAAGAGGAAGAAGAGTACGCATGCTAAGTCAGTTTTAATGAATCCTTGCGCAAAAATAAAAAAATACCCTAAAGCGTTAAGTAAAATAGAGCTTTAGGGTATATCAAAGAACGAAAAGAAATATTCTTTTTAAAAAATTATGACCCGGATCTATATTCAATATCACCCGAACCTGAAACTTTTGATTTTATTCTTGGTCGGCCACTATAGTAAACATCACCCGAACCTGAAATCTTAACAGTAAGGTTTTCAGAAGTATTTACTGAAGCATCGCCAGAGCCACTTATTTTTATGTTACCATTGCGCGCTTTTAGCTTGTTTAAGTTGACGTTACCTGAACCTGAAATTTTGATATCTACATCATCTGCACTACCACGCATTTTTATATCACCAGAGCCACTAACGTTTGCAGTTATGCTTGCAGCATCTGCTTCAAATTTGATATCACCAGAGCCACTGATATGTACTTCTAGGTTGTCCAACTTACTGAAATTACCTTCTGATCGGATGTTTCCAGAACCACTAATACCAACATATTTTAAAGAAGGTACGGTTACATAAACATTCAATTTATCATAATTGCGTACATTTTTTGTAAACTTTACTTTCCATAAACCATCATTTACTTCCGTAGATAATAAGTTGATGATATTTTCTTGTCCTTCCACTTTTACAGATTGCGTACTACCTTGTCGTAAATAAATATTGCCACTAAAGGTCAATTTGATGCCTTCGAAGGATGGTACATCTAATGTCCTTTCAACAACAGGACCTTTTCCTTTTTCTCCTCTCCATTGCGCTTGAAGCGAAATACCAAAAATGAAAAAGAGTATTAGCACTAAAGAAAACTTCTTCATTACAAAGATTTTATGATTATTAATAAGGTTGATTAAAAAAAGTTACTCATTGAATCAATAGTTGAACTAAGCGTCTGTTAAGGAATTTATTCTTGGAGCCGAAATAGTGATTTTCTAGCCTAGTACCAATTACCGACGGCTATTGGCATATCAGTAAGGATAATTCATAAATTCTTAAAAGATGCTAATATGATTCTTTTCACCTACTTAAGAGACTACAAGTTTCTGTAAGGGTTGCAAATTTATTTTAGATAGAATAAATATTAGGAGTACGTTTAAATTTTCTACTCCTTGGAAACCAAATTTTTGAGAACTATGGTATTCGATTGGATCCGTCACTTAGCTCGCTAAGCTCGTTCGCAGAAATAAACTACAAAGTTTCAAAGAAATTGCTTGGATATTTACACAACATCTTTAAAATGAATTTAATGATAATCTTCGATGAGGATATTTTTGTTTGTGTAAATCCTTTACTATTTTTTGCCATAAATTTGAATCAAATGAAGTTATCTCTTTTCCCATATGTTTTTTTTGCTATTTTGACCGCCTGTTCTCCAGAAGGAAATGAGGATTATAATAAATTGGCAGCAAGGATAGAAAAAGGAATCAATGTAGTAGTAGAAATTCCTGCAGGTACTAATCATAAAATAGAATACCAGGCTGAAAAGGGAGTTTTTGCAAATGATTTAGTAGATGGTAAAAATAGAGTGATTGACTTTTTACCTTATCCAGGGAATTATGGTTTTATTCCTTCTACATTTATGGATCCTAAAAGTGGAGGGGATGGCGATGCACTCGATGTCTTAGTGATTGGTGAAAGCCAAGCAACAGGAAGTGTTTTGAAAGCTTTACCTGTAGCTGTACTTTTATTAAAAGACAAAGGAGAATTGGATAGCAAAATCATAGCTGTTCCGCTTGATCTTTCGAAAAGAACAATGAAAATCGATAACTTTAAAGATTTATTAATAGAATATGATGCAGCCAAACGAATCATCGAAGCTTGGTTCCTCAATTACAAAGGATTTGGGGAGATGGAGTTGATTAGTTGGCAAGATGAAGCATACGCATGGAAGGAAATAGAGCGATGGGAAGTCATAGCGCATTAAAATAGATATATGCCTCCAAAGTTAAAATCAAAACGGATGAAGCTGCGTCCACCCACTATAGCAGATCAAGAAAATATCTATCGGCTAGGATCAAGTGTAGCTGTTATGAAGCATATTAATGGTGGAATTCCTCAAAGTAGGGCAGAAGCTCAGCTCGACTTACAGAAGCGTCTCAAAACTGCTGCCATGCCACTCGGTTACTGGATTGCTGAAACGATAGACACTAGCGAGTTTATTGGATGGATGTGTCTGAAGCAACTAGATGAATCACCAAATATTGAATTGGGATATCGATTCCTAGAGGAATTTTGGGGAAAAGGACTTGCTACTGAAGGTAGCTTTACTATTTTAAATTATGCCTTTCACAGGCTAAAGATTGGAGAGGTGGTGGCCGTAGCAAGAGAAGAAAATAGAGCATCTACAAGAGTAATGGAAAAGATAGGGATGACAAAAAAGGGCTATGATACCTTTTATGGGGTAGAATGTGTAGTTTATATATTAAAAAGAACGGATTATCTTAAAATAGACAAGAAGTCCAACTAATTGCTTTCTATTTTTGTTAAAAAGCAAATCGTAAGAAAAAAAAGATGGTTAAATACAATAACTGTCCGTCTCACAATATACTTGGTCAATTGCTACCTGTTTGGTTCAAACAGCCGCATAAGCCTGAGCCTGTAAAAGAAGCCAAGTTCGAGTGGTACTCGACTACTCATTCCGCTATTTCTTTTGCTGTTTTTAAAGAGATTGACTACATCTATGATTTTTGGCAATTTGAGTTAGCTGAAAATAATCTATTATTAGAATATACCTATCTTAAAAATCTAGAGAAAGAACCTGTTAAAGACTACCAACCCTTTTATTTTTTGTTCCGTAAGCAGGATCGTATAATAGGTTTAGCATACGCTCAGCTTATTCATGTATCTCTATTGGAAAATCTGCAATGGACAAAAAGCGGTACATTTACTCATCGTCTGAAGAAGTGGCTAGCAGGGAAAATGAGTTTTAATTTTTTTGTTTGTGGCAATACTATGTTTACTGGTGAGCACGGTTTTATATTTGACGAAAGTCTGATAGAGCGTGAGACTTTTGTGGGTATACTCAGTGACAGTATGGATTATTATGCCCAAAATATGCTTTCGCAAAAGGTCCACCTCTTAGGTTTAAAAGATCTAGATGTTGATAGTCAGATATTGCGGTCTAGGGGCTATGCTATCGATCCATTTTTGCCAAATATGAATTTGAACCTACCAGAAGTTTGGGATACCATGGATGATTATCTGGATGCTTTAAGTTCCAAATATCGGGTAAGGGCTAAGCGCGCTTTTAAAAAGGCAAAAGATATTGCTTTCATCGAGTTGACAGAAGCGCAAATTAGACAGTATCAAGCGCGAATAATACAATTATATAGAGAGGTTGTAAGCAAAGCAGTTTTTAATGTAGTGTCTGTACCAGATAGCTACTTTCTAGATTTTAAGCGTAGCTTTCCTGAGGAGTTTAGGTTGTTTGCTTGCTTTGACCATCAGGAGGTTATTGGATTTTATACCTCTTTTAAGAATGGTAAAGACTTGGAGGCCCACTATTTAGGCTTCGATTTGGGGAAAAACCGGAAATATCAACTTTATTTAAACATGTTGTATAAGTTGATAGCAGTAGGTATAGAGGAAAGGGTCGAAAAAGTTATTTTCGGCCGTACTTCAATGGCCATTAAATCATCTGTTGGTGCTGAGGCAGTTCATCCATATAACTATGTCAGGCATACTAAGGGATTTATGAACCAATGCTTACCTGCTATTTTAAAATATTTTTCGCCAAAAGAAAATTGGGAGCCGAGGCATCCCTTCAAATCAGCTAACGTTTCCGATCGGCAAAATGGCTGATAAGATCAAAGACATGCGTTGCCATCAATCCATCCTTATCACTTCGCGAAGTTCTTTTTTTCCTATGCTAGAAATAGGAACGGTGCGTGCAGGTATTCGTTCCTCAACTACTTGTTTTTTAGTACCTTCTTTGGGCATTATTCTTGCCAAGCCATTCAAAAAATCTTTGGAAATGATTTCTCCATCTGGATAATCCGAATTTGGATGGATGATATAATTTGATCGAAGAATACTGTAAGCTTCTTTTTTTTCATCCCATCCAAGGTATAGTTCAACATTATACTTACTGGAGTGGTATTTAAAGAAAATTTGGTCCTCATTAATACTTTTTACCTGGCTAAATGTTTCATCTGCTATTAAGTCCATTGTCAAATTAAGGGACTCCACTGGATTGGGGCATAGACCTGCAGTATCACGTTCAAAAATGACCAGCTTAATTGTTTTTTTGTTGGGTGGAGTTTGAACGAGGGCAACGAGGTCTTGAATACCATCTTTGTTAAAGTCGCCGGTGGCAATATTGCGACTCAACTTTGTCTTGATAATTTTAAAATTGTCAGGAATACAGCCAGAAAAGTTGGAGCTTTGTAGGTCTTCTAATGTAATGGCCAATGGATTTTTTTCAATTGTTGCTGGTATTTCTACTACCTTTTCAATAAGGGAGGTGTCGGTTGTTATATCTGCTTGTGCTTTCGCAAAATGAAATGAACATAAAAGTCCTATAAAGGACCATAATACTGGAGTTTTGTACATGTAGGCTTAGTCGTTAATCAAAAAATAATGTATTTCTATCAATTCTTTTTTCGTATGTTTTTACATAAAAAATAAAAACGTAAGTAGTTTGCCCGAAACCGTTTCTACCTGTAGGTTTTAAGACCCTTTTAAAAATCATGCATAACTTTCGTATCGTCAGTTTCTTATGATTTTCGAAGGGACAATTTTATCATACAAGCAATTTTGACTAGCTGCTTAGTAGTAAAGCATAAAGTAAAATGAATGATCTATTTATTTTTACTTCTTCTTAAATAACGAAAAAATACAACATAAATTTTCATCACATAATAAAAAATACAATATTTTTTTAGGTACGCCTCAAAATATTTTTTGATTTCTGAAAACCTTTCGTCGGCAAAGCCTGCTTCTTGAAGCAGCTATTCTCCTCTATTCCGATTATTGCTTGCTCACTACAATGGAGAAAATATCTCTCCATTCAAAACCTAGATTATATCAGTGCAAAATGTACTAAGATTTTGGTGAGGAAAGCACAATTTTCTTTTTTTCTGTTCCTTCTTCAATAGGATTGCGCATACGATCTTGATATTGTCTTGAAAATTCTACCACTTTTAAGGCGCCCTCATCTGCATCTCTTTGATCCAGCTCTTCCAAAACAAAATTCAGCTGTTGTTCTCTTTCTGCCATATTATGATGGTTACCATGATCGAGGAATATAGAAATAGCAAATATAAGTGCTAATAAAGCTGCAATAGCAGCTGCCATTGATAGGTGGCGCACAAAGGATATTCTTGTACGATTTTGGTGTGCATCTAATCTAGATTCTAATCTGCGCCAAGCCTGATTAGAAGGTTTTTGATCAAGTTTATGTTGGTTGTCTCTAAACAAATTAAAAAGTTCTTTTTGGTTATCATCTCTCATTGGCCTGAAATTATAGTATAGCGCCTGGATAGTTTGCTTTGATCAGCAAGCTTTTGAGGCGTTTTTTTGCTAAAATTAATTGTGACTTGGAAGTGTTAATGCTAATATTCAACATTTCTGCAATTTCACGATGTTTAAACCCTTCTAACACATAAAGGTTAAAGATCGTTCTATAACCTGTTGGTAATAATTCTAAAAAATCTAGAATATCCTGAGCTGCTAATTCATCTTCAATATTTTTATCTGTTTGTACTTTAAGGTTGGCATCGACTTCAACGGTTAGGTTAAAATTATGCCTTCTTCTCAAAAACATCAAACATTCATTCACCACAATTCTTCTTATCCAGCCTTCAAAACTTCCAGCACTTTTGAATTGATTAATATTGGTTAAGACTTTAAAGAATGCTTCCACCAGTACATCTTCCGCATCTTCTGTGTGTCGGAGATAACGAAGGCATATACCATTCATTTTGGGAGAATAACGATCAAAAATTAGTTTTTGTGCCATCCGGTCCTTTTTTTTACAGCCTTCTATCAATTCTTTTTCTGTCACGAGATAGTTTTTCAAAACATCAAAATTAGGTATGAATGATTCTTGCTCTAAAAGATGTTAATTTTACATATTTTGGTGTGTTAAAGACACTGTAATTTAAATTACAGTCTATTTTGAAGGCGTCTTTTTACTCAGATCTGCGTTGCGTACTTGCCTTAAGCTGAGTAAAAATCAGCTGCTTCAAAATTCCAATAAACCTCAATTACAGTCTATTAAAGTATGAAAAATAAAGAAATTACATCATTTTTTAAAAAATTAAACTTGCAAGGATGCTTTGATTGAGCCTATATTTGCAAATTCCAAACCAAACGGAACCAACTTCTGTAAGCAAGTATTATTCAACAGATTAAATTTTAATGGCTAAGCCCGAAAATGAGTACTCTAAACTATCAGTCTTTGGCTGATAGTTGAAGCCAGTCTAAAAATGGTGTTTGACTCTCTTTTCGTCCGTTACTTATTGTTTTTTAATCTGATCATTTTTTATTGTCTAAGTAATTTAATTCTAAGCACTTTTTTTAAAAAAAACTTTAAAATGTATTTGGAAAACAACCGTTATGAGCTTTCTGGTGGAGTAGATATAATAGCACTGACTGAGAAGTATGGATGCCCATTATATGTCTATGATTCGGCTATCATCAAACGTCAATTCAAACGTATTAATGAGGCGTTTAAGGTCAAACGGTTAAAAATCAATTATGCATGTAAAGCTTTAACGAATATAAGTATCCTGAAGCTATTAAGAGCGGAAGGTGCAGGCTTGGATACTGTTTCGATTCAGGAGGTAGAATTGGGATTATTAGCAGGCTTTAAACCGCAGGATATCATTTATACCCCTAATTGTGTAGGCCTTAATGAAATTGAAGAAGCCGTTGAGCTAGGCGTACGCATCAATATTGATAATATTTCAATTTTGGAGCAATTTGGACAAGGTTTTCCTGATATTCCTGTGTGTATTCGGATCAATCCTCATATTGTTGCTGGTGGTAACCGCAAAATATCTGTTGGACATATTGATTCGAAGTTTGGTATTTCGATTCATCAAATGCCACATGTCCACAAAGTAGTTGAAGCTACAGGATTAAAAATTGAGGGAATTCATATGCACACAGGTTCTGATATTTATGAGCCAGAAGTCTTTTTAAATGGGGCTGAAATCTTATTCAATATTGCGGAATCATTCCAAGACTTAGATTATCTAGACTTTGGAAGTGGCTTTAAAGTACCCTACAAACAAGGTGATATAGAAACAGATATTGAAGCATTAGGTACATTGATTTCTAAGCGGTTCAACGAATTTTGCGAAAGCTATGGTAAAAATTTGACATTGATATTCGAGCCTGGTAAGTTTATTGTCAGCGAAGCTGGGTCCTTTCTCGTAAGAGTAAATGTAATTAAGCAAACGACTTCAAATATATTCGCTGGTGTCGATTCTGGTTTGAATCATTTGATAAGGCCAATGTTTTATGATGCACATCACGAAATAATTAATATCTCTAATCCATCAGGTAGATCAAGATTCTATACCATTGTAGGTTATATTTGTGAAACGGACACTTTTGGTACTAATCGTCGAATTGCAGAAATTAGAGAAGGTGATGTATTGGCAATGAAAAATGCTGGGGCCTATTGTTTTTCAATGGCTTCTAATTACAATTCTCGATTCCGCCCTGCTGAAGTGTTAATACATGAAGGTAAAGATTATTTAATCCGCAAAAGAGAAACGATGGATGATTTGCTCCGTAATCAAGTAGTTGCAGATATTTCTTCAAATAGCTTGGGAGAATAGTTCTTTGATAAGAGACTTGAACAAAATAGGTGAACGAAATATATTTCATTCACCTATTTTGTAGTTTGTCAATTAGATTCACTCCAGAATATCTTATAGGGTAATCATTAAACATTACCCTATTTCAAACTTAGAAATTAGGGCAATTCACCTTGTATCTAGATTTTTCTGGATGAGTATAAATAAGAGAAAGCTCGAATGCTCCTCTTGAGTTATTTGCTCTGGATAGGGTTGAAGTGGTGACATCATAGCTTAGACCTAAGTTCCATCTTTCCATTTCTAGGATGGCAGATATGATAACTGCGTCCATAGCCATTCCATTATCCAGTTCATTCGTGACATGTGCCCAGGCTCCTGCACGGATAGCTAACTCACGCCAATCTCTATTGGTGAATCTAAAGTTAGCGCCGGCAGTAATACTCATAGATTGGCCTTGACCAATTACAGCTACTGCTGGAAGTAAACTTAGATTATCGGTAAATGGTGCTTGGCCACCCGCATGACCCACCCATTTCATGGGTAATTTTTCTTCAGAATCATCAAAAAATCCAATGCTAGGTTGGTTAATGTGTTGTAAAGAGCCACCCGCGTATACACTTGCATCATCACCAAAAAGTGCATACCATAATAAGCCCGCATTGAAATCGAGGTAGAGATCTGTTTGATTGTTCATCAAATTTTCGCCACTAGCTGCTCCTTGATCTATCACCGCGTTTTCTAGATCATACTGCTCAGAAAACCACAATGCACCCCAGTCTGCACCATTTTGCCCAAATCCAATCTGTGCACCAGCGATTAAATATTGGTCAGAAGTACGATAGCGACTTCCCCCTAATTGCTTGAGGACTGATATACCTAAGCCCGCTTGAGTTCGATTAAAATTGGAAATACCAGCATCATCTCTCAATACACTAGCTCCAAAGGCTAAGTAATCTCCTCTATCGATTTGATACCGCATATCAAAACTAGCGGCAATAGTTCTAAATGCACGGCCCCCTAAAATACTAGAGTACAAATCGCGGTAATTTGCTACTACTCTAAACTGCCCTTCATATACTCCAATCATTGCAGGGTTTAACTGGACAGGCGTAGCATAAAATTGTGAAAATCTAGGATCTTGAGCTTCAGCTTTTTGCACAAGTAATCCTACAAAAAATAGGCAAAAAAGAACTAAACGTCGTTTCATAATTTTATTTTTTCCAGAAAACTGGGGGTTATCGAATGACAGTAGTTTGACCTTTGAAAACTTCTTCTGCTCCATCAATGTACTTTGCTTCTATATACCAAATATAGACTCCACTACTAACGATTTCGCCTCTATAGGAGCCATCCCATCCTTGATTGGGATCGTTTACTTCAAAGTCTCCATTTTCAAATAATAGTTGTCCCCAACGGTCATACACTTTAAATGATTTGATAATAGTACCGTTACGACCATGCACATATAGTCGGTCATTAGTAAAGTCACCATTTGGTGAAAAACCAGTTGGTACTAATACCGTTCTAGGTTTCTCAATAAAAACTGTGATAAAGTCAGTATCCTCACAGCCACTCGCATCAATGCCATATAGTTCATACATCACTGTATTTTGAGTAAGTACCCAAGGATCTGGGCATTCATTACAGCTTAAGGTACCCGCGTAGGGTGCTGACCAAACGAATTCGACACTTCCTTGTGCATTTAAAGTATCTGCGAGTAATTGAATAGAATCACCTAGAATTAATCGCTCGTCGATACCCGCTAATACCATAAATTCTTCTGGCTGGTTGATGGTCATATCTTCGAAGAAGATGCAACCATTATCATCCCTAATAAATACATTATATGAGCCTTCTGTCAGGCCAACTATGGTACTTGCCCCGTTGTAATCTTTATTGTCAAGGCTATATTGATAGGGTGGAGTACCTCCATTAGGACTTACGATGAAGCGTCCATCTCTTCCTCCAAAACAGCTGATATCTATTGTTTCGATATCAGCCAGTAGAATATCTGGCTGTAAAATATCTATGCTTACTTCCTCTATACAGCCTTGGGCATCTGTTACCGTAACAGTGTAGTTTCCAGCTGCTAAGTCATCAATTCTGTTATCAGTACTGCCTGTTGACCAATCAAAGGTATATCCTGGTATTCCTCCGTTCACTTCCGTGAAAATTTGTCCTGCAAATTCACCATAACAGATATTATCTATAGTTGATAATTCAACGACCACATCCGTAGGCTGAGGGATGAAAATACTTCCGGTAGATACACATCCATCCTCATCAGTAACAGATACGATATAAGTGCCTGAGGCAAGGTCCGTTGCTATTATGCCAGATTGGTTATTGGCATTAGCATCCCATTGAACATCGAAAGTCATACCAGCACCCATCATATTTAGAACAGTTGCTGAACCATCTTCGAAACCAAAACAAGTAGTTGCTGTACTATCAATATCGAAAGAAACAGCGGGCGGCTGACTCAATACTTGGAAAGCTGAACCTACACAACCTTGCGCGTCGGTTGCTGTTACGGCGTACATCATATCGCCTAATAAGTTACTAATCTGCTCGCCAGACTGGCTATTACTCCAATTAAAGGTATAATCAGATGTTTGAGAGCCAAGACCACCAACTACTAGATTAATGGCCATAGCGCCATCACTATAACCAAAGCAAGTTGGAGAGTTTGGAATAATATTTACAAAGATTGAGTCTAACTCTGTTAGGGAAATACTGGTTTCAGCATTACAACCATTGGCATCTTCAACAACTACAAAGTACGAAGTGGAATCGAGGCCTACCGCAGTTGGTGTATTTTGACCATTACTCCAATTATAATTGAATGGTGCGGTCCCTCCAATTGGGGTAACCGTAGCTTCGCTATCCATTTGTCCATAACAGCCTAGTCTGGTTTGTTCAATACTGAGATCGATTTGTGTGTTTGGTTCCTCAACTGAAATACTAACTTCTGCAGTACAACCATTGGCATCTGTGACTGTAAGGCTGTAATCTCCTGCTGGAATTTCCGTAAGATTTGGTGTTTGTCCTTGGACGTTCCAGTTATATTCATATGGTTCAAGCCCCCCTATTGCTGTTGAAGAAATACTTCCTTCACTTTCTCCTCTACAAAGAACATCAATCGCATTGGCCGTGACCTCTAGCAATGCTGGCTCGCTAATACTTACGTCTGCTGTTATAGTACAACCATTTTCATCTGAAATAGTCACGGTATAATCTCCTGCTTCTAAATTTGTGGCTGTTGCTGAAACTTGAGCAAATGGGTCGTTCCATAAATAAGTTAACATACCCGTTCCGCCGACTACATCAACAGTCGTAGTACCTGTATTATCACCATTACATAATACATCCGTTCCACTGATACTTTGGACAACTAGTGCATTTGGTGCTTCGACATCAATACATTCTTCAGCTTGACAACCATTCTCATCCGCAACAGTAACACAGTAGGTGCCTGAGCCTAAATTTTCGTTGAAAGCTATATTTCCATTTCCATTATCCCAAGTGTAGGTATATCCTCCTAAACCGGTAATAGTACCTCCCTGAGCATTAGCTTGAATAGCGCCATCACTGGAATCAGAACAGCTAGCATCTGTTTTTATCAGTTCGATGATTAACTCATCTGGCTGGGTAAGTACATTTGAGCTTTCAGTAGAACATCCTAATTGATCTGTAATAGTAACGCTGTAAGTTCCAATATCTAAAGGCTGATTGATAGCACTCATTACCCCATTACTCCATTCAAAAGAAAATCCTCCATTACCTCCTGCTGGAACGGCCTCAAGTTCACCATCTTGACCATTGAAACAGAATATTTCTTGATTGATTTCTACCGTTGCAGTTAATTCATCAGGCTCTGGAATGTCAAACTCAATAATTTCTTCACAATCCATTGCATCGCGAATGGTTACGAAATGCGTTCCACCAGAAAGACCAGTGAATATTCCACTATTTTGTGCGGTGGTGTTTCCATCTAAGAAAAACTGAAAAGGAGGATCTCCTGCAATAGCAGAAATGGTTACCTCTCCATTGGTATCTCCAAAGCAACTGACAGCCTGTATGGTATCTGTACTGCCTTCCAATTCGCAAGAGTCATAGGTACAGTTTGCTTCACCAATTTCAATTAGACATGTACCACTACCTGCAACAAATACTCTTACTTGCAATAAAATTTCTTCATTATTCTGAAGGCCTGAAAGGGTGTAAGATAATCCATTAACTGGTCCGAACCAACCAGATTCACCACTTACAGAACTAATAATATTTAACTCATAATTGATAAATGCTCCGACCTGCGTCCAATCAAAAACTAACTCTCCAGAACCAGGAGTAAGAATTTGACAACTTACATTTGGTGCTAAAACGTCATTAATGACATCCACTTGTATCACATTTATATAAGTACAACCATAGCTGTCTGCATAATTTACATTGTAGTTGGTAGAGGAAGTAGGGGATGCAATGGGATCTGGACAATCGGTACAACTTAAGCCTGCTGATGGAGTCCAAGTATATTGAACATCATTAACAGAATTAAATGAAATCGACCACGAAACGAGTTCTCCTACATCATTAATTCCAAATTGATCAGATACTAGTAGCTGCCACTCACCAAGAATATTGGCTCCAACTAATGAATTCCAATTCCCTTCTGGTTGGAAGTTACCTGTAAAAGGAGGAGTTCCAGCTGTAATTGACGTTGTGGCATCTGGCGTGAAACAAGTATTGGTATAATTATCCAATCCACCTCCATTATTTGTCGAAAGTTCTAATAATTCACCAGAAGGTGCCCTAAGGATAAAAGCCATATCTGCATTCCAGTCTGTTAGCATGTTAATACAAATAGACTCAATTTGGGCCAAAGGATCTGTAATGATAGTAGGTGCTACACTATTTACTTCAATTCCGGAAGGATAAGGGTTTGCAGGTGGATGGTTAAAAAAACCAAGGGGATAAAGTGGAAAAACTTCAAACATAACCGTATTTTCAGTAGGTACATTTGCCGACACGTCAAGTAAAATAGATTCTCCCTCACAAATAACCAGATCATCAATTTGATTGATAGTATCTGCACAATTGTAACAATCTGGATGTGTAATAGGTAGAACTGCAAAGTTTACTGTAGTATCATAAGTACAACCAAAATCATTAGTAACTTCGAATGTATAATTGGCTGTACCAGCATTTTGAGGTGCAGCAGCAATTGAATCAGGAGAGTAATAGAAGATGGAAGGATTGTTTTCCCATGCAAAGTCAACAATATTGGGAGTGAAGGTTTCAATACTTGGGTATAAATTAGCACTTAAATTGATACTCCATTCAAAAATCCATCCATTATCACTACCCCACTGATCTTGTACAATGATTGACCATTCTCCATTTAGAGGACAGCCAACAAGGGCAGACATATCATCAAATGAACTATAATTGTCTGATGGTAAAGTTTGTGGATTAAATTGTTGTACAAACTCTGTCCAGGTTCCATTAGTGGCATTAGGCGTCCAACAATATTCATAACCCACTCCTTGACCAGGAGGATTAGGGGTTCCGATATCATCTGCTTCAAAAGGTTCTCCTAAGAAAACTTCATTGCCAATAAATTCTTGATTTTGAAGAATGATTTGCGTTCCATCAGGACAGGTTAGGAATACATCCAAATCAAACAACCAAGAATGTTCCATTACTACACATATACCCTCGAAATCATTTATATTTTCTAGGACTTGTCCTGGAGAGAAATCAGTAAAGTTAATGGATGTTTCATAGACAGCTCCTGTTCCATCAGGAAGTGGAAGAGAATCTGAACGTACACCACCTGACTGGAAGCTTCCTGGATTGGGGACGACAGAAACATTATTAAATGAATTAATCGTATCAACGACAGCATTCAAATAAACAGTATCTCCTGCACAGGTTTCCGAGTCTAACTGACCTCCTATTGTAAAAGTAGGGGAAGGGGAAATTCTCACTCTTTGACTAATAAAATTAGTGTTAGTACAGCCAAATTGATCGGTAATGGTTAACTGGACGAAATAACCTCCCGCTTCCTCATAAGTATGAGATACATTTGGCCCAACCGCAATATTACCGTCGCCAAAATCCCAGAAAAAGTCAGAAGTAAAATCGGAGTGATTGTAAACGAGGCCATTTTGTGGGTACATGCCTTCACCTGTAAAGAATATTCTTTGCCCAGGACAGGCATCTATATAACCTGTATCTACAGGTTCTACGATTGGATCAGAACTAACTAAGATAGACTGGATAAGTTGACATGCTGGAATACAATTGATGTCTGCACTCCAACCACCAGATTCACCTACACCATCAGATGTAAAAGTAATCGTTAAACAGCCTGTAGGATTTACAGCAGTGGCTTGAACAATAAATGGAGCTCCTGGAACGATATCAATCATGAATTGGGTGGCAGGGTCTACCATGTCACCATCATAAAATGTCAGGATATCGCCATCGCCCAATTCTACGCCTGAGAAAATTAACTGAACGTGTGTGCCAGTTGTCCCATCAGGGCATAACGTAAAAGTAAAGTTTTCGTTGGGGGTATAACCAGCCGCGTTCCCGCCACTATCGGTGAAAAAACCGCCACAAGAAGAGGCTGTTCCATTCTGAATAAGGATTGTTTGTCCAAAAATGGGCAAACTCATTATAATAAGGACTGCGGTGAAAGATGCTCTGGTCCATGAAAATAGCGTCATTTGCATCAATTTAGCTAAAGTTTAAAAAAAGCTCTTTGTGGTATCTTAAAGAAATAGACAAAAATAATATAAGTAAATCCTAAATGAAGAGAAGTTTCTCCTTGGTCATTTTCTAAAATTATCTTTGCTTTCTATTACTTACTAATCAAAAGGGTAATATCAATTAATTAAGAGAGTAGGAATAGTTGATTTGTTATTATTTGCAAGGGTTTGCAATGTGAAAATGAAAAAGTATTCTTTTGTTAAGTGCAGAAATTGTAAAAAAGCATAAAAGAACTACCTCTTAATGAAGAGAAAGCAATTATCTGCGAAATAATAAAAGATAAAAGGGTATTTTCTTTAAAGTAGATCTCAAAGGCATCAACGTAAGCAAATATAAATAAAAAAGTATTAAACTGTATGTAAATTTTACTCATAATATTATGCAACTTGTTTGATCTGGTGATTATATATTTGGCTTATGAAGAATCTAAAGATAATTTTTTTCTCAAAAATCAATAAGCTTGCAATATGTTTTTACGGTCGAATATTGGCTAATAGGTTTGTTACTTAGAGTAGCTATTAAACAAATTTGCTGCCTTAGTCCCGACTCATATCTAAAAGAATAGTATATTTCTCAAAAGTTTACAGGATTAAAAAGACGTGGAACACATTTTTACAGCCCGGTACTTATACTACATTGTTTTTTTCGTAGCTATTTTTTATGGTAGGCGAATTTACAATCTCTCTTCAAAGAATGTTTTGAATATCTTTGGAGCTCTTACGCTATTCTTTGTTGGCTTCCTAGCAGCAGTCGAGCATGAAATATATCTAGCAATAAGTTTGGACTCCGTTTTTTATTTAGATAAAATACATACCTGTATTGCTATAGGTTTAGTCATGCTTTCTAACGTTATGGGGAATCTTTTTCTCCGAGAGAAACAGTTCTGGGTTATTCATTTAGAACGAATATTATTGTTTACTTTAGTGGGGAGTGGGGTTATTTTATTGTTGGCAATCCTCTTGACTAAACAACAGGTTGTTTATAATCTTAAGCAGATTGATGGATTATGGACTTATAACGTCCGGCAGTCTGGGTGGCTAGCTGAGTTTTATAAGCTATGGTTTATTTTTGCAGTATTGCATCTCAGCCTTACTTTTCTTCGCTCATATTGGACTGCAAATACACTTTCGCGCAAAAGAATACGTTTTTTTATTTTCTTGGCTTTTTCGATCGTTCCTCTCTTTCTCATTTATCAATTTGTCATTTCACCTGATGAAGAAACCAAAGGAAGCTACTTTGTTTCTCCTTTATTGATTTGCGGAATATTAGGCTTAAATTGGGTATTTACCGATTTCGAGCTGTTTAAGATAAATCCAGCTAATGCAGTAAATAATCTTTTAGATTCTTTGTCGGGCTATGTTTTGATTTTGAACCCTGCTTTAAGAATTAAATTTTTTAATGAATCTTTTAAAAAAGTTGTAGGAAATGATAGTATTGAGGAATTAGATAATATTCACCTCCGCGACTTATTAGTCTGGGTAAATGCCAATTTGGATGAACTGGAATTAGATCAGCTTAAGCATTTAAAAAAAGGAGATCAAATTTCTACAACGCTTACCATAAGCAATAGCGGAGAAGATATTCGGTTTTTTACGGCCAAAACTAGTCCTGTTTTCAATTCTTTAGGGTTCAAAACTGGCTACATCATTATTAGCAATGAGGTTACAGAGAGCAAAAGGCAAGAAGAGGCCCTTAAAAAGTATACTCAAGAACTTGAAATATCTAATCAAGAATTAGAAAGATTTGCACATATTGCTTCACATGATCTAAAAAGTCCTCTCCGAAATATAAATAGCTTTGTTAACTTAATTGAAAGAAGACTAGACTTAAAAAAAGATCCCAAATTATTAAAGTATCTCAAGTTTGTTACTAATAGCGTAAGTTACATGTATTCGCTTATTCAGGATATATTAGAATATTCTACTTTAAATCATGAAAAAAAGATCAGAGAGCAAGAAGTTAACTTAAATAGTACTATTGAAAGAATTAAAGAAACATTAGCTGCACAAATCGAAGAAGGTGCACACATAAAAGCGGATCCACTTCCTACATTATTTGCCAATTCTTCTCTGCTTTTTCAATTGTTTTTTAATTTGATTGAAAATGGACTGAAGTATAATCAACATCCAACCCCGGAGGTGAAAATCAGGGTATATAAAGAAGCTGACTTCTACCAGTTTTCGATTAGTGATAATGGGATTGGAATCGATCCTAAATTTAATGAACAGATATTTGAAATGTTCTCTAGATTGCACGTCCAAACAACTTACGAAGGAACTGGTATAGGGTTGGCAATTTGTAAAAAAATTGTTCATCTTTATGATGGTAAAATATGGATGGAGTCAGAATTGGGTAAAGGTACTTCTTTCTTTTTTACAATAAAGCAGCATTAATTCTTTTAAGTTAGTGTATTTTTAACACTTAAAATTAAACGCAAGCAATCAATGGAAATTTTAGATGGGAGAAAGTTAGCAAAAGAAATCAAAGAAGAATTAGCAGAGGTAGTTAAGGGAATGAAAGGAGAGGGAAGTAAAGTACCACATTTAGCTGCAGTATTGATTGGGGAAGACCCTGCTAGCCAAGTTTATGTGCGTAATAAAGTGAAGTCATGTGAGCAGGTGGGATTTGAATCTACATTAATTAGAAAGCCAACAGATATTACTCAAGCTGAAGTATTAGCCATTGTTGATCAATTAAATAATGATCCAAGTATTGATGGATTTATCGTTCAATTACCTTTGCCTAAGCATCTAAATGAAGAAGAAATTACGCTTGCTATTGATCCTGCCAAAGATGTAGATGGTTTTCACCCCGTTAATTTCGGTCGTATGGCACAGGGCTTAGATTGCTATCTCCCTGCTACACCTGCAGGAATACTTGAAATCATTAAGCGATATGAAATTCCTACAGAAGGGAAAGAAGTAGTAGTGGTTGGACGTAGTAATATTGTAGGTATGCCAATGAGTATTTTGCTTGCGCAAAAATCTTACCCGGGTAATGCTACAGTGACTATTTGTCATAGCCGAACAGCTGACCTAAAAACACATACCTTGAAGGCAGATATCTTAGTTGCTGCTATTGGTCGTGCAGATTTTATAACGGCAGATATGGTGAAGGAAGGCGTGATCATCATTGATGTGGGGATCAATAGAGTCGATGATCCAACTGCTAAGCGTGGCTATCGTTTAAAAGGAGATGTCGATTTTGAGGGCGTTTCACCAAAATCAAGTTATTTTACGCCAGTGCCAGGCGGAGTTGGACAATTGACTGTAGTTTCGTTATTAATGAATACCTTAAAGGCAGCAAGAAAAGAAGTATATTAATTCACTCGGCCTGGCATTTCATACTATAATTAGGGCTATTATTCTTTGCCACCTCTTAAGCTGAGTAAAAGCTGTCGATTCACAATTTCGTGGTATTTAGTAAGCTTAGCAAACCAAAACATAATGGGAATGAATTGTAAAGATGGAACATTCAGTATGGCTGCACAAATCTTCGAATTACTTAATCTTTTGGATAACCAAGGTTATGCGGCATCGCTAGATGTTTTTCATGGTTCCTCTTTGGGTCAGCATTTTAGACATATTCTTGACTTTTACAAAAGTATCATAAAAGGAAATCATTTAGGTCATATTGACTATTCAGATCGAGAGCGAAGTACTCAAGTAGAAATTGACATAGCTTATGCAAAAAATGCTATTGATCATGTAATAAAGGCAATAAAAGATTTAGATGAACAAAAACCAATATTAGTAAAAGCTGACTTTTCTCATCATGTAAAAGAAGACCGACCTATGGTCGAATCCTCCATAGGGAGAGAGTTGATGTTTGCTTATGATCATGCACTACATCATTTAGCTATGATCAAGATTGGAATTCGTACTTCTCTACCAGGCATTCAAATAAATGAAGCACTTGGCGTGGCTCCAGCCACTTTAAAATATAGAAATGACAAAATCACTCCTAAATAGACTATTTCATAAGAAGGAAAATAACATATGAACTACATCGTATATCGGATAGAATCTCAACCAGATATTGCAGAAATATTAATTGCCTTCCTAGGTGAGTTACCCTTTGATACCTTCGAGGAATCAACAAATGGGATTAATGCTTATATTCCTGAAAAATTGGATTCAGAAGAGATTGATCAACAATTGAAGAAGTGGCAATCTCGCTTTACTTTTAAATTTGCAAAAGCAGTCATTCCTCATCAAAATTGGAACGAACTTTGGGAATCCAATTTCGAATCTATTCAGGTAGGTAATTTTTGTGGGATAAGAGCAGATTTTCACCCTACATTTGATCAGGTGACCCACGAATTGATTATCAATCCTAAAATGGCTTTTGGCACAGGGCATCATGCAACTACTTACATGATGATTCAGCTCATGGAAGATATAGAATGGAAGGATAAAAGGGTGTTTGATTATGGTACTGGAACCGGTATACTTGCTATTCTTGCAGCCAAATTAGGAGCTCATGATATCGATGCAGTAGATATAGAAGATTTATCCTACGAGAATACTATAGAAAATGCTCAAAGGAATCAAGTAAGTGGGATTGAAGTCTATTTAGGGGACTTAAGTGTCATTTCTAAGCAGGGCTATGATATTATTCTGGCTAACATTAATCGAAATGTAATTTTGGAATCTTTAAGTGCGTTATATGAAAAGCTTAAAGAAGGTGGAGTAATTTTATTTTCTGGGATCTTAGCCGCAGACCAGGCATTGTTACTTGATGCAGCTGAAAAACAGGGGTTTAGTTTGCAAAAAGCACTTCAAAAAGGTGACTGGATAGCTTTAAAAATGATTAAACCAGTCATTTAACTAATAAAGGGTAACTCACTTGCTTAAATGTTTAACTAATCATCCTAATTGAACCCTATCTTTAAGCGAAATTTCAAGTACTTGTTTGATAACATTCAATACTTTTGGCTAACTGTATTTTTATTCACCTGACCAGCAATGTAATTGATCATTTTATGAAGAAATTGTTATTCCTTTTACCTCTTTTCCTTATTGGAACATGGTGTCAAGCACAACGTTTAGAAAAATTCTCAGAGGATAGAGCAGACTTTCTTTCCGAATTAGAAATATTCATGACCTCCAGTAAAAGGAAGGTGATGATCGAAGCCTACGAAGACTTTGTAACGGTTTTTAATAGTGGCCTGTTTAATGAAGAGGAGGTTAAGCAGATCCAAAAAACAGCCAATGGAATGCTTGCTCAAAGAATGGCTGCAAGTCCTTATTTCCAACAATACTTAAAAGCACTTTCTCAAGTGAAGCTTCTGGCTGATGGCGAAGTCAAATTCAAAGACTGGCACCTTATTTTAGATGATATCCTTGGAGATGGTGAAAAAAGAAAACTCAAGCCATTCAAAGAATTTGTTCAATTTTCCAACTCTTTCTTTGTCAATAATGCACTTCAATATTCTAAGTCTGGTACCTCTTGGTTTGCTGTAGGACAAGATTATTCTTTTCAAATTACAGACGGCCAACCTACTATCAAGTTTGAAAAATTAGACCTCATCGCTCGACAGCGAAAGGATTCTATCTTAATAACAGGAACTTCAGGGACTTTTAATCCAGTGACTAGAGTATGGAGCGGGAAAGGTGGTCGAGTGGATTGGTCAAGGTTCAAAATTGATGATATTCCACATGTGGAATTGGATGAATATAGGCTGGAGGTGAAAACAAGCCTTTATAAAGCTAAAAATGCCAAATTGTATTATCCACTATTTTTTGGAACACAAGCTATTTTGGGTGATTTTTCCGATAAAGTACTAGCATCCAATTCTAGGGGGAAAGTTTCGGGTTCCTATCCCCGGTTTGAGTCTTACGAGCGTGTCCTAGAAGTGAAAAATATTGGAGAAGGTATTCAGTATTTTGGTGGATTTAAGATGCAGGGAACCACTGTATATGGTGTAGGAACACGGGAAAACCCCGCAGTGGTAAGGATTAATGATGAAAAAAGAGGTGCTATCCTTTCCGGTAAGGCAGAACAATTCACCATTCGAAAAGGAGAGCGAATTGCAGGAGAACGCGTAGAAACTACCATGTATTTGGGCTCAGATTCTCTATATCATCCATCTGTTAATTTAAAATTCCAAATTAAAGAACAAGTCATCGAGTTGACACGAGGTAAACGGGGCTCTGATCGAAATCCATTTTATAGTTCTGAACATAAGGTGAATATCGACGCCGAAAATATCGTTGCTTTCATTCCACAGGATTCTGTCATTATTGGCCGCAGAGCAATTAGTACTTTCTCCAATAAACCAGAAGTATTTTTTGAATCACTGGATTATTATGAGCAATCTGTTTATGAACGAATTCAAAACATTGCTTCTGCCAACCCATTGGCTATTATGAACGCCCTAAGTAAAAAAGAAGGTACACGATTTATTCATTCTGAAGAAATTGCTCGTTTCCTCAATAAAAAGTTTACAAAGGAAAATATTCAATCCTTGTTATATGATCTGGTGTCAAAAGGTTTTATTAACTACGATAGTGATAGTGAAATAGTAGAACTAAAGAATAAGGTATTTCATTACGTAGGGGCAGATCGTGGTGAATCAGATTTTGACGTGCTAAAAATTATGTCTGACACTAAGGAGGCAAATGCTTACTTAAATTTAAATAACAACTCTATTGCTATTGATGGTGTATCTTCTCTTGAACTGAGTTCGAGTCAGCGTGTAGGCATTCGGCCCTTTGGATCGCAAATTTTGATGAGAGGAAATAGGAACTTAGATTTTGATGGGAAAGTTTTTGCAGGCTTCTCAAGTATGACAGGAAAAGAATTTCACTTCCAATATGATATGTTTCAAATTGCTATGGATTCTGTTCGCTTTTTTGACCTTTATGTACCTAATGGTCAATACGATAAACGGCAACAACCTATCGCAGAGTCTATCGCTTCTAGAATTGAACACCTAGGAGGTATTCTCTTGATTGATGCGCCTTCTAATAAATCAGGGAAAGATACTATAGGCGTTTTTCCATCTGTTCAAAGTAAGCGGAATTCTTTTGTTTTTTATGATAAAAAGAATATTCAAAACGGTCTTTATAAGCGGGATTCCTTCTATTTCGAAATTTATCCTTTTAGTTTGAATCATGTGGATGAATTGGAGAAAGAAGATATTGTATTTAACGGTCAGTTGGTATCAGCAGAGATTTTTCCCAACTTTAATGAAAAAATTCGCTTAGTAGAAGAGGATTATTCTCTTGGATTCGTTTCCGAAACACCCAAAGATGGCTTCCCCAATTATCAGGGTAAAGGAACTTATACCGGAGAGATTAGCCTTAGCAATCAAGGCTTGCTCGGAAAAGGTAATCTAAAATATCTTGGGGCTTCAGTTGATTCTGAGGATATCCGCTTCCGTCCAAAACAACTTTTGGCGACAGCCGAAGAGTTTAACTTAAAAGAAGCTAGAGGTGGAGATTTAGAAATTCCACAAGCGAAAGGCATTAATGTAAGTATCGATTGGAGACCCTACCGTGATAGTATGTATGTTCGTTCAGAAGAAGCACCTTTCGCTTTATTTAGGGAAGATAATCACCAATTGGATGGAACCTTGATCCTAACCCCGGGTGGTCTGAAAGGAGATGGTTTATTCGAATGGGATAAAGCCAGAATGACCTCTGAGCTATTTTCTTTTGGTGCATTTTCAGCGGTGGCAGATACAACAGATTTGGGGATCAAGTCCGTTGACTCCACTAAATATGCCCTTTACACTAAAAATGTAAATGGCTCGGTAGATTTTGAAAAAAAGGAAGGTATCTTCAACGCCAATGATGAATTTTTGGTCACAGAGCTTCCATTTAATGAATATACGACTTCAATGAATGAGTTCTTCTGGGATATGGAAAAAGAAATCGTAAAATTCAAATCGGATACCTCACGTATTGGTAAATTTACAGCTTCAGGAGAAGGAGCAGACTCCCTGACCTTCGATGGAGCCAATGCGACCTATTACCTAAAAACCAACGAGCTGAATATCGAAGGAGTTCCTTTTGTGATTGCTTCAGATGCTTTTATTATTCCGGATAGCGGCATGGTAAAAATTGGTGAAGGAGGTGTAATGGAAGAACTTCAAAACGCACAGATTATTGCAGATACGGTCAGTAAATATCATGTCATTAACAAGGCTACAGTTAATGTTGAAGGTAGAAGGATATATCGGGCTAGTGGATTTTATGAGTACAATGTAGGTAATCGAGATCAAGAATTTGAGCTGCAAAATATCGTAGGGCAGCCTGTTGGAAAAGGAAAATATTCAGAGAAAAAATCAGTTACTCGAGCTACTGGTGAGATATTAGAAGAGGATGGTTTTTATATTGACTACAAGACAGAGTTTAGAGGAACAATTGCCTTAGATGCAGAGTCAAAAGACCTTCAATTTAATGGCTATGCTCGATTGGATGCAGAGAAGTTACCCAGAAGAACTTGGTTCTCGATTAGTAGTAAAGGAGATAAAAAGGATTTGGCGATCAAATATGATACGCCAAAGGATTTGGATGGCAATCCACTCAAAACGGGTATCTACTTGAGTAAACAGGCAGGTGTGATGTATCCAAGTATCATGATGCCTTTACGAATGCGTAAGGACCGTCCAGTTTTTCCAACAGAAGGGATTTTTAAATATGATAAAAAGCGGGATTATTTTGTATTTGGTGATTCTTTAAAAATTCAAGGGGGCTCCCTTACGGGAAATGTGTTGACCTTCAAAAATCCACTGGGAACTATTGGAATGGATGGTCGCTTTTTCATCGGTCAAGGGCTGAACTATATTTCTGTAACAGCTGCAGGTAGAGGAGAAAGCGAATTTCCTATTGTGACCATTGATACTTCTCAGACGATTAGCTTAGATGAACCACCAAAGGTGAAACCCACAAGTATAGAAATTATGGCAGGGATTAAGATGGTGGTCCCCGAAAAAATCATTGATATGATCGTAAAAGATATTAATGGCCCTTCTGGTTTTATTATGAAACCGATCACCTATCTGACAGATCTTAACTTTTATCGTAAATCCTTTAGTGAACTATTTCCCAATGCAGATAAGGATGTACGAGAAGCATTAACGAAACTTAGTTCAGGTATTTTCGATTTACCTAAAAAAAGTAATCCTTATACCTTTCTATATAGCAAATTGGATATGGAATGGATGCCTGATTATCAGTCGTTTATGACAACGGAAAAAGATCTTGGCTTAATTAGTGTGGGAGGTGAATTGATTAATCAAAAGATGGAAACCTATATCGAGTTTAGAATGCCGTCAAATGGAGATGATCGCTTATACATTTGGTTTAAATCACCAACAAGTGGTTTTTATTATTTCTTGGGCTACAAGCAGGGGATCTTAAATATTACTTCCAATAATGAAGCTTTCTTGACAGAGATTGCAGAAATGAAAGACAAAGAAAAAATTATAAAAATGGATGATGGCCAAACCTATGAAATTCAAATAGTAGAAACAGGTGATGCTAATCGTTTTAAAAGAAGAATAAAAACCGCAATTAAGAATAAATAAAGAATAGCTTTCGTTATTAGGTAACGACAAATTATTCATTGGTATCAACGAAGCAGCACAGACTTGTTCTTGCTGCTTCTTTTTTTTCTTAGCTTTTCCTATTTTAAAGGCTAGATTTTCGAATCTACCAAAACACATTCAACTTATGAAAAAACTTTTTTTGTTCGCCGCCCTTATTCTGGGTGCTGCCATCTTATTTGCACAAGAAGATGAATCTTTTGTACGTTTCCCGAAAGGGGTAAAAGAGGCTGAATATTTTGTGCGAAAGCCCGTCGGTGCTAAGGTAAATAAAGCACGTATTGAACCACCTAATTGGTGGACAAATATGGTCAATCCTCAACTCCAATTATTGATCTATGATCAAAATATTGGAAGTAATGAAGTGCATATTGACTATCCCGGAGTAGAATTGCTGAAAGTGCATAGAGTAGAAAATCCAAACTACCTTTTCCTAGATTTATTTATTGGGCCTGGTGCAAAGGCAGGTGCGTTTGATATCCATTTGACTTCAGCTGAAGGTAAAAGAAGCTATAATTATAAGCTAAAACCTAGATCAGCTGAACCCTTGGCTCAGCGAGGAGTTGATGCTTCAGATTTTATTTATCTAATTATGCCAGATCGTTTTGCTAATGGTGATTATGGCAATGATAGTGTGGATGGTATGAATCAAACGGGGATTGATAGGTCAAAGGTAGCTTTCCGTCATGGGGGAGATTTGATCGGCATAATGGAGCGGTTAAATTATATTGAGGATCTTGGCGTTACAGCTATTTGGTTAAATCCAGTCCTAGAAAATAATCAGCCTTATGAATCCTACCACGGTTATGCTATTACTGATCATTATCAGGTGGATGAGCGTTTTGGTACGAATGAGCAATATCGACAATTTGTGCGGATGTGTCATGAAAGAGGAATCAAAGTGATTATGGATATTATCCACAATCATTGTGGAGATCAGCATTGGATGATTAAAGATATCCCTACTTCCGATTGGATTCATCAGTTTGATAAATATACCGGAACGATGTATCGTGCACCTGTACACATTGATCCTTATGCTGCTCAAGCGGATAAAGACCTAGTTACAGATGGCTGGTTTGACCGACATATGCCAGATTTGAATCATAAAAATCCATTTCTAGCTAATTACTTGATTCAGAATCATATTTGGTGGGCCGAATATTCTGGCCATGATGGCTATCGTATTGATACCTATGCTTACTGCGATCAAGATTTTATGGCCAAGTGGGGTAAAAGAATTCAGCATGAATTACCCGGCATTAGCTTTTTTGGAGAAACATGGGTGCATGGAGCTACGATCCAAGCACAGTTCACTGAGAATAATGATATAAGGCCAAGTAATACTTATCTGCCAGGAGTAACCGATTATCAAATGCACTATGCTATCTTAGAAGCTTTGCAGGAAGAACAAGGGTGGACATCAGGAGTATCCAAGGTTTATTATACCCTAACAAAAGATATTCTTTATGATGAACCTTACAATAATGTACTCTTCCTAGATAATCATGACTTGGGTCGAATTTTTGACGTTCTAGGAGAAGATATGAACCAGTTTAAAAGTGGAATGGCGATGCTTTTCACACAAAGAGGAATCCCTCTAATGTATTATGGAACCGAAATCCTGATGAAAGGTAGAGGGGGGGCTTTTGGCGAAGCAGGAAGAATAGATTTTCCAGGCGGATGGAAAGAAGATAAGGTCGATAAGTTTTCTTCCAAAAATAGAACTGAACTGGAACAAGATGCATTTGAATACATCAAAACCCTTGCAAATTATAGAAAAGATACACCCGCATTACAATTCGGGAAAATGACACAATTTGTTCCACAGAATGGAATTTACTGTTACTTTAGATATGATGACGAAAAAACAGTAATGGTTATTTATAATTCTAATGAAAAAGCCAGTCCCATAAATATCGACCATTACAAAGAAAGAATGTTAGGTTTTAAAAAAGCTATTAATGTCCTTACAGGAAAGAAGATAGATGATTTAAAAGCTTTAACTTTAGATCGAAAATCTAGCTTAATTCTTGAACTATATTAAATTATGTCTTCTAATAAAAAGCATCTACAGGCGGTTATTGATTATTATGATCAAACCCGTTTTGATTATAATGTAGCATGGTTGAATAAAGAAAATTTGGCTGTTCATTTTGGATTTTATGATGAGCATGCCGACAAGCATGCCGATGCTTTGAGTAATACCAACCGGATTCTGGCTGATCTGGCAGAGGTAGAGGCCGGTGATCTGGTTTTGGATGCAGGTTGTGGAAAAGGGGGAAGCTGCTTCTGGCTAGCGAAACATCGTTTGGCGAAAGCCATAGGGATTTCCCCTGTTGCCACACAAATTAAAGAGTGTCGGGCTTTCGCAAAGGAGTTAAACTTAGGAGATAAAGTGCAATTTGAGATAGCAGATTATTGTGCCACTCCATTCCCTAACGAACATTTTGATGTGATCTGGGCGTGCGAAAGCCTTTGTCATGCTGAATACAAATTGAATTTTTATAAAGAAGCATTTCGAATTCTTAAGCCAGGTGGAAGACTGATAATAGCAGAATACTTACGCACAAAAAGAACACACGCTATCGCAGAGGAGCAACTCCTAATGAGTTGGCTTAATCGTTGGGCAATTCAGGATATTGATACCAAGCAGGAACATCAGCAACATGCTCAAATGGCTGGTTTTTCGGATATTGACATAGCTGATTATACCTCCTATACTTGGATTTCGCTCAAAAACTTGAATAAAATATCAAAACGATGGCTTTGGATAGGAAAACTACTTCGGTTATTAGGTTTTCGCTCTAAGCTTCAACACGGAAATCAAGTGGGCAGTATCCAGCAATTTAAAGCCTTAAACAAAGGCTTATGGTATTACGGCGTAATCACAGCTAAGAAATAAAGATTTATTTGATATATAAATTTGTCAATTTCGTCTTTTAGCGTATTATTGTGTTGAATAGGTATAAAAAATACGTTCACACCATTTAGCCCAATAACTTAAATGAGGCTACCCTAATGAATAAACCTTACATCACCTTATTATTGTTGGGCTTTGTTTTTAGTTGTCAGTTCCAATCACAAAAACAAGGTCACTTCCCCATCCAACAAGATCCATCTCTTAGATTATTTCGAAATGGCAAACTGAAAAACGCGCCTATCCTTTCCGAAAAATTCTCTCCATATTCACTAGATTCTGTTGATTTCCCTTTTATTCATCCACGCTTGGCTGCTTCGCTAAATGAACAAATGGAAGTTATCGACAACAGTAGGCTAGTATATAGAAGTTATGGCGGACAGCAGTACACAAAGAATGACTTCAAAGAAACTATAAAAATTCTACAATCTTACCAATACGGATTTCCAAGCAATATTGAGGATGATTTGGTTGCTTACCAAATTTGGGGCGATGATAGGAGAGGAGCGGTTAAATTTACGGCTTATTATACTCCGATCATTAACGTTAATGAGCACGCCAATCAAGATTATCTATATCCTATTTATCGACGGCCGAAAAATTGGGTAGGTCGTTTGCCATCCAGAGCTGAGATTGATGGAGCAGGTAAGTTAAAAGACCAAGCACTAGAAATTGCTTATGCTACTAATCCCGTTGATATTTATTATATGCAGTTACAAGGATCTGGCTACGTTCAATTTCCTTCTGGAAAGATGCAATTATTAGCTTATGATGGTAGCAATAGGCACCCCTACAAAAGTATTGAAACCTTTGCTCTAAATCGACCTGATTTTGGGATTAGCTCCATCTCTATTAATGGTATTAAAGCCTTCCTAGACCGTTATCCTCAATTTCAAGATACCCTGCTTTTCCATAACCCTTCCTACATTTTTTTCAAGCCTAAACATGATTTACCATCAGGTGCAGCTGGGGCTGCCCTCCAACAACAAATTTCCATCGCAGTAGACAAAAAGCATATTCCACTTGGTAGCTGTTTGTTAGCTGCTGTGCCTATTTTTGATGACTCACTTGATCGAGTTCTTCGGCATGATTTTCATATTCTTCTAGCTCAGGATGTAGGTGGTGCAATCAAAGGGCCTGGGCACATCGATTGGTACCAAGGTGTAGGCCAAAAAGCTCAACAAAAGGCAGAAAAAATCCACCATTATGGCCAGTTATGGATACTTATGCCTAAGCGAAAAGAAGGCTGTGGTGTATATATTAAAAAATAAATTTATGTTTATGAATCTGGCTGTACGACAATTAACTTTTTTTTACGAAAAATAATTGTTAGAAAACTTTCATATTATAAATATAACATATATATTTGCTTTGTAAAACATTCATACCAGTGGAACTTTCCCAATAGTTACAAAATCATGAGAGCATAAATTAAGGAGCGCCTGCTCCGAGAGGCAAATTATTGTACATATTTATCAAAATTACTTAAAAAGATAGCAAGGTCTTTTAATAAGCTGGACTTTGTTTTCCATATGGTATCTACTGCTGGACAGTATATACTATATAGAAATGGTTTTCCCGAATAGCTATCGGGTAACAAAACCGTCTTAACCTAGTATTTCTCTTACATTATTTAATATTCCTTAGGCATAGCCCATAGGAGTTAAAGTGAACACTAAATATGAAAAAAAATTTACTCACATTTCCACTAGGGGAGCCTCCCTAGTGTTTTATCATCACATATAAACAACTGTTGATTACAATAAGGTATTGGTAATCAGTTTCTTTGCTGAAAGCACATGCAATGAAAGTCGATCTTTTTGTTAAAAGATAATGACTTTATGGCTTCAGGGATGTCTTGATCTATCGATCATGTAAAATCCTATTATACAAGCCTAGCGTTTTGCCTTTCCGTACTAGATATCCTATTAAGCGAATCTGCCGGCTGGCAGTGGTAAAGCTTTGTAGCAGCCAATCCTTTTTGTTGTGTTTATCCTACGTGTATAGGATAACAATAGTCACTCGTGTCTTTTGACTTAACAAGTTTGCTGGCAATTGACCAATTGCCTAAAGGGCATGCTATGTCCATACTGCTCATTTTCGCAGTAAAATCTGCTATTGTAGGCACAATAGCAACTGGCCAGTCTTTTTTTCAAGCCTAAAATCACTAAGCGCTGCTTAGTGTATCAACATTATTCTTCCGGGTTCAAAAGGCCTTCGGAAGATAGGGCGGAGCTATGCCCGCTACTAAGCCAATTAAAATTTTTAACCAATTAAATGTATTCCTAATGAAAAATTCAACTAACACCAACGTTCGTCAAAACAACAAATCTGTAGAAACTATCTTATTAGTCGTTTTATTCTTTGTTGGAGCATTTGGTATTTACTATGTATTTAATACGCCAACTGAAGACGCCAGTAAAAAATTAGAAGATCAAATTGTTCAGTTGAGTTACGCGACACCCCAAGCTGATGCTGATAATAGCGTGTTGGCCTTACAATAGGCTAGATCAGTCTTATGGTTGATGGTGGTATCTGAAAAAATGAACCATCAACCAAGTATGTTGGAATTTATGTATTGGCCTTACCAATATCCCTATGGCTATAGGGGTATATCAGTACGCAACTAATGTTGTATAAAATCGGCTAAAAGAACAAATTCTTATACATTTACTAACAATTTTATAAAAGTTTGACCATTTTCTTGAAAATGTTTAATCAATTTGGTCATTTATTTGTTAAGCTTGAACAAATGGATTAAATTATTGACTATGGATAGTATTAAATCATTACTCGAACGATCAGCATTTGGGGTTTGCAGTTACCTCGGTGAAAAAATGGGTATCGCCTCAGCCAGAGTACGATTGTATTTTATCTATATATCATTCGTAGCGCTGGGCTCACCCATCATATTTTATTTATTCGTTGTATTCTGGTTGAATATTCGCAAGTATTTCAGACGGAATATCATCTGGGAATAGGCTTATTGTTCAAAGTTATATTGCACGATATTAGCCCCCATCTGAAGTGCTGTCAAGCGTACTTCTTGGCTATCGTTATGTACATCTTGGTCTTCCCAGCCATCTCCTAAGTCGCATTCATAACTATAGAATACGACCAATCTTCCTTCATGGAATAAACCAAATCCTTGTGCTGCTTTATCATCATGCTTATGGATTTTTGGAAGTCCATTCTTAAACTCGAATGATTGTTTGTAGATAGGATGCTCAAATGGCAACTCTATAAATTCTTGCTGAGGAAACACCTTTTTCATGGCTAAACGAACATACTCATCCATACCATAATTATCATCAATATGCAAAAAACCTCCTGCTTCTAAATACATTCTTAGATTTTCTGCCTCTAAATCGGAAAAAACCACATTTCCATGACCAGTCATATGTATAAAAGCATAATTAAATAAATCTGCGCTTCCTACTTCAACTGTAGCATAATCTGTATCGAAATTGGTACCTAAGGTTTGATTACAAAACTTGGCTAGATTAGGCAAAGCAGTAGGGTTGGAATACCAGTCACCGCCACCATTATATTTAAGAAGAGCCATTTTTAATGGCGGTTTGGTGTCATACTTAGTAAAAGAAAATAGCCCAATAATACTTAAAAAAAGAATGAATCTCATCTGTTTTGTTTTTCTATGAATTCAATAAATTAGCGATATGACATGCTACTATACCTGCCGTTTCCGTCCTTAGTCGGCTTTCGCCTAAACTAATAGCTTGAAAACCTTTTTGTGTTGCTTTTTCGATTTCCGCTTTGCTAAAATCTCCTTCTGGCCCAATAAGAATACAAAGACTTTTTGCTGAGTCAATACTATCTTTTAAATGTATTTTCTCTCCATCTCTACAATGTGCTACGAATAATTGTTCAGCTTGTATGCTATCAATTTTTTCATCAAAGCTCGTCAATTCATTGATCTTGGGAAGTTTAGCTTTTAGTGACTGCTTCATCGCGGCAATCAGAATGCGTTCAAGTCGGTCTATTCTCACTTTATGACGTTCTGAATTCTGACAAAGAATAAGACTGATTTCGTCAATACCAATTTCTGTGCATTTTTCTAGGAACCACTCTAGACGGTTAATATTTTTGGTAGGCGCAATAGCTATATGCAAGTGAAAGTTACGGTGCTGAAAATTTTCTTTGATAGCTATGATCTTCACTATGCATGCTCTTTTGCTTATGCTTGTTAGTTGTCCATCATAAAAATTACCCTCGCCATCTACTATATGTATTAGGTCACCTTCTTGCTTTCGCAAAACTTGTGAACAATGGCGTGCTTCTTCTGCTTCTAGAATGATCAATCCGTCTTGAACTTTTTTGCTGTAGAATAAATACACCTTTGAAAATTTTAGCTGTAAATGTAGTACTAGGAACACACTAATTCATCCCATAGATTATTAAAGTTATCTTAAAACATAAAACTTTCATCATAATAAGAGAATGGTGCATTTAAAATTTCGTTAATTCAATGTACCTTTGGTCACATTTCACAACATAGCCCTATTAAAAGGTGTTTCTGTCGTGAAGTTTTTTATTAAACTAGATCTTTTATACAAAGAAATATATGGAATACGTGGTAATGGCAGGCCAGCTGATGCTGAGCTTATCTATTTTAATTGTTCTTCATGAATTAGGTCATTTTCTTCCCGCTCGTGCCTTTGGAACGCGTGTTGAAAAATTCTTCCTCTTTTTTGATGTAGGTGGTTTAGCTATTTCTAAAAAAATTGGAGAAACAGAATACGGAATTGGATGGTTGCCATTGGGGGGTTATGTTAAGATCTCAGGGATGATCGACGAAAGCTTCGACACTGAGCAAATGGAAGCAGAACCACAAGATTGGGAGTTTCGATCTAAACCTGCTTGGCAAAGACTAATCATAATGCTAGGCGGAGTCACTGTTAACTTCCTGCTGGGTTTCTTTATCTTTGCAATGGTATTATGGACTTGGGGCGAGGAATTCCTTCCTGCAGAGAATGCTAAATATGGTATTGCGGTGGATTCTCTAGGGGCAGAGATGGGTTTACAAGATGGTGACCATATCCTCAAAATTGGTCAAGTACCTTTTGATATATTCAATGATCGTGCAGTCAATAGAGAAATTATAATCAATAATGCTAATGAGCTCACCATCAAAAGAGGAGGAACGGAAGAAATCATTACTATCGATCCAAAGTTCGTTGGAATCCTCTCTGCTCACGCTAATAAAGACAAACAGCTATTCTATCCACGCCGCCCCTTTGTAGCAGCTGTAGTGGTAAAGGATGGACCAGCCGATAAGGGAGGGGTAATAGAAAATGATCAGATTATTGCCTTAAATGAGGAAGCTACTCCTTATTTTATGGACTTTTATCGCCGTATCATTCAATTAAAAAATACAGATGTAAAGGTAACTGTACTTAGAAATGACAAGGATACCATGCATTTAAATATTACCACAAATGATGATGGTAAAATTGCAGTAGGACCTTATGATGCAACCTACTTTTTCGATACTGAACGCAAAGACTATACCTTAGGAGAAGCATTACCTGCAGGTTTTGATAGAGGTGTCAATTTCTTAGCTGTCCAGATGAAAGCATTTGGACAGATGTTCAGAGGGAAAATCAAAGCATCTGAGAGTTTAGGTGGATTTGGTTCGATCGGTAGCATGTTTGGTGGTATTTGGGATTGGGAACGCTTCTGGCGAATGACCGCTGTATTATCGCTTATTTTAGCCTTTATGAACTTACTGCCTATTCCAGCTTTAGATGGTGGTCACGTAATGTTCTTATTATACGAATTGGCATCTGGTCGGAAGCCAAGCGACAAATTTATGGAAATTGCCACTATGGTTGGCTTCGTGATTGTCATAGGTCTAGTGCTTTACGCAAATGGCTTGGATATTATTCGAGCTATTTTCTAACTCAGCGGAACTTTTAGCGTAAAAAAACTATTCTAAGCGGCTAGTGAAAATTGCTTGTATAATAAATTCCTGCCAGCCGGCAGGCACGTCGTCAGCTTTAAAATTATAAGAAACTGACGAAAGGAAAGTTACGAATGATTCTTAAACTGACGTTAAAATTTAATTGTACTAATTTTTCGAGCTTACTATTTATAAATAAAGGAGCAATATTTTGGAGATTTGATAAAAAACTCTAAATTTGCTCCGCGCTAGGAAAAATGACCTAGCCACCAAGTTAAAAAAGGTTAATCCTACCATGCCGAAGTGGCGGAATTGGTAGACGCGCTGGATTCAAAATCCAGTTCTCGCAAGGGAGTGCGGGTTCGATTCCCGCCTTCGGTACTATTATGAAGAGCACAAATCTTGAAAAAGGTTTGTGCTCTTTTTGTTAATACAGATAATAATAGATTTTTTCACTCAAAAGTTATCCTATCACATGATGCCCTTTAGCTAGATCTAGATATTTGAGATTATAGGCAATGAATATAAACTCATATCTGATTACTTTATTCCTCTTTCCTTTTCTGAAAGTATTTGCTCAATATTAGAAATAGAGCTCCACAGCTTAGCCAGGCTGGTAAAGTCAAAAATGAAAGAAAGATACCTTGCGAAATAGAAATAAAGTAAAAAATACCAAAACTTATTCCCCAAGCAAAGAGCACAGACTGGTTAAAGGATATTCCCGCTTCTTCAGCATAGTTTTTTATGATTCCGACTTTTTTAGCGAAGAAATGTTCAAACACAATAACCGCACCAACAGGGGCTAAAATAAACCCATATAGTGCTACAAAGCCCAATAATTTCATTGCAAATGCTGGAAACAAGCCTGCTATAGTAGCAATTGTTCCGGCGAGAATGCTTGTCCAAAATGTAGAGATTTTAGGCATAATAGCTTGAAAAGCAAGCCCAGCTCTATAAATCGTTGGATTGGCGGTGGTCCATCCGGCAATAATGACCGCAATGATACCAAATATTCCAATAGCATTATACGCTAAAGGGCCAGGGGCTACAGGTGGTGCTTCCCCATTGTTCAGAAAACCCTGTGCCTCTGGCGACTGGATATAAACAGCGTATAAGAGAGATGCTGCGATCCATGCCGCATAATGCCCCACATACATTCCTGCTGCTGTCGTCCATCCTGAAGATGCATTCTTTGCATAACGAAACACTACAAGGTCAGACATCCCGATGTGCATAGCTGCATTGCAAAACCAGGACCAAAAGACCACATGCCAAAAGGTATATTTAATCTGCCCGGGGAAGGGAGCAGAACCTTCTCCCCAGATGTTCCAAAAATCAGCAAAGCTCTCCACCTCCAATTGACCAAGGGCCACAAAACCACATGCTAAAAAAGCAAGTACGATAAAAGGTGACATCCAATTGGCTGCTTTTGAAACTGAATCATAACCTCTTGCTGCTACAATGGAAATGATTGTTCCAATGACCAGTACGATGATCATCCAAGTTGGCCCATTGGGCATGGTGTCGCTTAATTTTGGCATCTCCATGTCAAATGGAATACCAACAGCAGTTGCGGAGACTGTAATCATCGCACCTGCCAAAAAACAAAATAGAATACCATTGGCAATATTATAAAAGGTAACTAAGTTTTTACCACAGATTTTTTCTAAATGATAGTATAAGGTCCATCTATTTTTAACAGCAATTTCTGCTGTTAAAAAACGCCAGCTCAATACAGCCATCAAATTTCCTAAAAGGAGACCTACTATAAGGTCAAATGCACTTACACCTGCAGTCAGAAATAGTGGTCCGATCATGAACTCTGTTCCAGCTGCATGTTCTCCTGCATACATTCCTAGAAAACTTTTCCAGCTTTTTAAATGTGATTTGGGAACGGCTTGGCGTTCAAATTCTTCTGATTGAATACTTTGTTTTTCGTTTGTCATGATTCAATTTCAGATTTGTGATTTCAGATTTTGGAAGACTCAGGCACTTATGCAACATTTACTACTTCAAAATCCTATATTCGAATTTATTTAATTAGATGTTTGGGTAAATCAGTTACATTCTCACAACCTAACTGCTCCATTACCTGCTGAAATTGCGTTTTTAAAATTGATATGGTATGGTTGCCACCTTTTTGCCCTAATGCCGATACACCATACATAAAGGATCGTCCCAAAAAGGTAAAAGCAGCACCCGAAGCCAGTGTCCTAGCAATATCTGGCCCTGAACGAATACCGCTATCCATCATGACTTTAATTTGATCACTATATTTTTCAGCAATTTCTGTCAATGGCTTAATTGTCGCTTGCCCAGCATCCAATTGTCGTCCACCGTGATTAGAAATTATGACTCCATCCAAACCCAAGCGGATAGCTTTTTGAGTGTCTTCTTCGCTTGCAACGCCTTTTAATACCAATTTGCCTTTCCACATATCTCTAATTGGCTTGATTTTTTCTTCATTCATTCGACCAGTAAAAGTCTTATTCATAAACAAACCTAAGTGACGAAGACTCATACCTTTAGGAATATAGGGTTTCAATGTTTTAAATTCAGGTTGGCCAGCAATCAAGGTCTTGATCGCCCATGTTGGACTACCTATTATTTGTAGTATATTAGAAATGGTCATTTTAGGTGGAATGGCTAATCCATTTTTTATTTCTTTAGGACGATATCCGAAAGTAGGTGTATCAGATAGAATAACCAATACTGGATAATCCGCTTCTGCAGCTCTTTGAATCAATTTATCTCTCAGTTCATCTTCTCTTGGATGGTATAATTGAAACCAAGCTTTCCCTGCTGTAATTTCGCTAATTTTTTCGATGCTTGCGGTACCAACAGTACTCAAAATATATGGAATATTATGCTTAACGGCAGCAGTGGCTAATATCTCTGAAGCTTTTGGCCACATTAAATCCTGTAAGCCGATTGGAGCTATACCAAAGGGCGCATCATAAGAGTGACCAAATAGTTCAGTTTGCATGGATGCTCCTTTGTAATTCTTTAAATACCAAGGCTTTAATTCAATTTTTCGAATGTCTGAAGTATTCTTTTTTAAATTAATTTCCTGATTACATCCTCCATCTAAATACTCAAAAGCAAAACGGGGAATCCGCTTTTTTGCTTTATTCCTTAAATCATCAATAGAGGGATAATTCGGATTATAGGATAGATCCATAATTACTGTTTTTTCAGAGTATAATGCTTTTTTAAAAAGTTCATGTTTACTTTCCGGGTAGACACCACCATCGCAGACCCTAAGGCAGATCCTATGGCAGATTGGGTGGTTCGAATTTTATAATTTTTAAAATGTAGCCTAATTAATTTTACAAATAAATCGTTATCTGCAAAGCCGCCATCGATAAAAATTTTTTTGATGGGAGTTTTACCAATGGCTAATTTTGTAGATTCAACTTGTAATTTCACAATTTCCTGCATCAATTGATGATAAGCTATCTCAAATGTAGGAAAAGCTTTTAAGTTGGTTTTATCGGGTTGTTCTCTTTTTGATTTTAACGACTCAAAAGCAAAGTATTTTTTGAATTCTTTATTCAGTTCATTAAATATAGTTTCATTGAATTGTATCCTTTTATGTATATTTTTTTTAACATTAAAATGCTTTCGTAATTTTTCTAACTGCAGTTCATATTCATTACCTAAAAATAAGCGGCTGGCTCTGACCGTATTTCCATCAATTCGTAAAAAATTTAAACAATCATTTTGAAGTTCTTTTTTGCTTAAAATATCTTGACTAAATGGATTTAGAGTGATACTCCAGGTGCCGGTTGAAATTAATACAAAGGTGCTATTACTTGTACGCATATATGGTAGGAGCGCAGCTGAGCTATCGTGAATCCCGACACCAACTTTGATGAATTTTCTGTTTATTTTGGTATTAATACTGGTATCCGTATCTACAATAGGGGGGAGTTTTTTATCAAAATCTTCCTCGTAAATCCAATGGTGATAATCATGTTTACTATAATCCCATAATCTTGTATGACAGCCTATACTGGTGAATTCACTAATGGGAATACCTGTAAACAAATAACTCAAATACTGAGGAAAATGAAGAGACCTATGTATTTTTTGATAAACTTTTGGCTGGGTATATTTTAACCAATATAATTGAAAGCCAGAATTGAGCATACCTAAAAGCGGAGATGCAGTTTCCCGAGCAATCTGCTCTTCTGAACCGTATTTTTCATAAAAGGAATTAAGTAGTTCTTTAGGGTAAGGTTTGAGATAATTATATAAAGGCGTTACTGGTGATCCTTTTTTATCAATATGCATAAAACTCGCCCCGTAAGTGGAAAAGTTAATGGCTTTTATATCAAATTTCTTGTTCTTAAGTAGTTTTTTAGTGGTCATTTTTACCCACTCTCCAATAGCTAATACATCATCACAAGGAAAACCACCTTCGTCTTCAATTTCTTTAAACCGGAAATATTCTCTCCATACTTCCCGATATTCTTCATCAAAAACAAAGCACTTTTTATTGGTTTTTCCTATGTCGAAGATTATTGTATGACACATTGTTTTGCATTTAAGCTCTTTACATTTTGAGTGAATTGACCATTTTTCTATTTAAATGTAGAGAAGCGGGATATTCAAATGTCTCCCGTCGAACCCTAAACCAAATTATTTTCCTCACATATTTTATATGTGGCTTGTGATTTTATCACAAGCCCGTAGCTACCACATTTTCCCCACGATCTCTTATCAATTGCTTCCTTACTGCATGTTGCCTGAAAAATTCAATTGGGTCAATTGCACCACCGCTTAGTCGCCTTGCTTCCACCAATAAAGGTCGGACATCAGTCCGATAAGCTTGTTGTATAATTTCTTGACATTGAGCAACATCATTTTCCATTTGTGCAATACTCAAGGCTGCTCGGTCTACTAATAGCGCTTTGGCGAAAGCTTCCCGAATAGCTTCAAGACTTTGCATTAAATCTTCCAAAGGGTCTTTAAGGTTGTGACTAGCATCAATCATCCATGCTAGAGTAGGGTTGGCAGCTTCATTATTTTCCATCCCATCGACTAATTCATTAAAAATCAAAAATAACTGATAGGGTTTGATGGCCCCACAAGTCAAATCATCATCACTATATTTACTATCGTTAAAATGAAATCCCCCGAGTTTACCTTTCATCATCAAGATGGATACAATTTGTTCAATATTGGTGTTGGGTAGGTGATGTCCTAAATCGATTAAGGTATACGCTTTTTCTCCGCATCCTTCTGCTAGCATGAGGGAAGTTCCCCAGTCTGGAATGACCATAGAATAAAAATTAGGCTCGAAAGGCTTGTATTCAATAAACATCTTCCAATCACTAGGCATATGTTGATAAATTTCTTTTAAAGAATCTTGAGTATTTTGAAATGCTTTACGGAAATTATGTTGCCCAGGAAAAGAAGTGCCATCAGCTAACCAGATAGTTAGTGATTTTGATCCTATAGCTTCTCCGTATTTAATGACTTCAATATTATGCTCAATCGCTTGTTGCCTTACTGCTCTATTGGTATGACATAATGAACCAAATTTATAAGAATGTTTTTGCTTATCCTGATCTTGAAAAGTATTGGAATTGACAGCGTCGAAAAGGATACCAAGTTCAGCTGCCTGTTGTTTAATAGCTAATTCGTCCTTAGGAATATCCCATGGAATATGAAGTGAAATAGCACCGGCAGATTGGGTCAGAGCATGTAAAAGACCTACGTCATCAATTTTTTGTTCCAAATTACAAGGTTCCCCTCCAAAAGAAAATCGTCCAAAGCGAGTTCCTCCTGCACCCAATGCCCAACTTGGAATGGCGATCTGAAGATTTTGAATTTGTTTCAAGATAGCCGAACAATCCAATCCTCTTTTGACAAGTTGGTTTTGGAAGAAATCCCAATTTTCCTGATGCGTCCTAAGTCTTTGCTGGTTGAAATTTTCGATTTGTTCTTTTCTAATTTGCATATTTCATAGAACTTGATTAGCGTACAAATGCATTTGCTATTCCACCATCTACATTGATGATGTTTCCGGTACTTTTGTCCAATATACCGACTAATGCAAAGACCCCATTAGCAATATCTTCTGGTTGAATTACTTTGTTCATCAGGTTGCGTTTGGCGTAAAAATTAGGTAATTCTTCTATCGTTATGCCATATGCTTTTGCTCTTCCTTCTGCCCATGCTCCTTCCCATATTTTGCTTCCAATAATAACGCCATCTGGATTAACTGTATTTACTCTAATATTCTCAGGACCTAGTTCTGCAGCTAGCAAACGTGTCATATGTTGTTGTCCAGCTTTGGCAGTTCCATAGCCCACATTATTCTTACCTGCTACTAGGCCATTCTTGCTAGCAATATGGACAATATCACCTCCCAACTCCTGTTTTCTTAAGATTTTTACAGCTTCTTTAGCCATATTGAACTGGCCTTTTACTAATATATTCTGTAGTAGGTTCCAATCATCTTCGGAGGTTTCCGTTAAGGATTTTGAAATGGCTAAACCTGCTGAGTGAACAATAATATCTACACCTCCAAACTCCAAACAGGCTTTTTCAAAAGCCTGTTTAACAGACTCGGAATTGGTGACATCACAAAGGGCATAAGTGGAAATATCTCTTTTATAAGCGGCATTAGCTTCTATCAGTCGTTCTTCATTAATATCTGTCAAAATCACATTTGCTCCTTCTTCTGCCAGCTTAGTTGCTATGGCTTTCCCAATGCCACCTCCTGCACCACTTATCATAGCTACTTTTCGGGATAAGGGTTTTTCTTTGGGTTGGCGCTGTAATTTTGCTTCTTCTAACAACCAATATTCAATGTCAAAAGCCTCTTGGCGTGGCAAGGCTGTATATTCAGAAATAGCCTCTGCTCCTCGCATTACATTGATGGCGTTGATATAAAACTCGCTAGCTACTCTAGCTGTTTGTTTGTTTTTGGCGAAGGTGAACATTCCGACGCCAGGATATAATATCACTACAGGGTTGGTATCTCGAATGGCGGGGCTATTATCATATTTGCAATTTTCATAATAATTAGTATAGTCTCTTCGGTATTGTTCAAAGTCTGGTTCAATGGTAGCCTTAATAATTGAAGCATCTTCTAAATTGCTATCGGGCGATAGACGGAGAACCAAAGGTTGGATTTTAGTCCTTAAGAAATGATCAGGACAGGAAGTGCCTAGCGGGGCCAATTTGGGTAAGTCATTACTATTAATAAACTCTAAAACTCTGTCGTCATCTGTAAAGTGCCCGATCATTCTTTGATGAGAGGAACACAATCCTCTAAGTATAGGAGCTAGTTTTGCGGCTTGTTTCTTACGTTCCTCTTTTGGCAAACTCTCAATGATTTGACCACCGAAAACAGGATGTTCTTTACCTTCCCTTTGAGCAATATATTCTGCAGCCATTTCAATTACTTCTAGGCTGTTGATGTAGGATTCATAAGCGGTATCCCCCCAGGTAAACAAACCATGTCCACCTAGAATAATCCCTCTAATACGAGGGTTTTCTGCTAAACATTTTTCCAATTGTAAGCCTAAATCAAACCCGGGGCGCTGCCAGGGTATCCAGCCCATTGTATCACCCCAGATCTCTCTGGTAATAGCACGGCTATCTTTAGCCGCAGCTATTGAAATCAATGCATCTGGATGCAAGTGATCAATGTGTTTGAAAGGTAGTAAAGCATGCAAAGCAGTATCAATAGAAGGAGCTCGACTATCTAGATCGAATAAACAATGGTAGTAAAGGGGCACTATTTCATCCTCGAACTCTAGGCCTTTATAAACATTTTTTAACGCTCTCAACCTTTTTGTGTAAAGGCCAGCAACACCATCACGGGATAAGGTGCCTATATCACCACCTGATCCTTTTACCCACATCACCTCAACTTCCTCACCAGTCAAAGGATCCTTTTCAATGGTTTTACAAGAAGTATTTCCACCTCCAAAATTAGTAATTCTTAAATCGGCTCCTAATAAGTTGGAACGATAGAGAAATAAAGCTATTTGATCATCACCAAAACTATCTGCTTTTTCAAAATCCCATAGATAATCTACGTATTTGAAGGTTTTATTAGATGTTATCATAATATAATCTCTTTTGTTCTATTTATTTTGATAATTAGTGAGTCGTATTTACAAATATAAGCTGGTTTTAGGTGTGATTATCAATACAATTTGATTAATAATTTGCACTTTTTGAACTATAGTTTTTTAAATATTTCTGAATTATTATATCCGTGTAAAAGATTTTTATGGTTCTTTACCATAAATGAAGCACATAAAAATTGGGATTTATTTCTAAATATGGCTGGGAAAGCAGACATTGACTATTATACGATTTTTCTTCTATCAGAACATTTTTATGGGTACCAATGTAATTGGAACATCAGCAGATTCCTTTGAGAATACCAACTTAATAATACAAATAATGAAGTCGGAGTATTAGAAAATAATTTTAAAACTTTTCCTATTAATTCCGGTAAGATTATAATTATTTATCTAGGTTTAAAGCACTGATTCCATAAACTTATAATTAAGAATAGTTGGAAAATTGCATAGATTTTACGAACAGGCATAATATCATTGAAAATCAATTACCTCTCAATATATTGTTCGGGACTGTTCATACAATATTGTCATGCGAGTAATGACTAAACTAACGAAATTCCATCAAACTAAACAAAAACGTCAGCTAAAGAGTAAAAAGTAGCGAGCTTGGAAGACTTTGCGCGCCAAGCAGCTGGACTTCAAAGAGAAGAGGAGCTGAGTGGTAAAGATGGAGTTTTGATTCCCTTAATTAAGCAGATCATGGAATTGAGGATAGAAGGCGAGTTGGATGCACACTTAGAAGAAGAAAGAGCTGCGCTGAGAGCAAATCGTCGTAATGGTAAAATCGCAAAAAACTCAAGACTGAATTTGGAGAGATCGAACTGTAAAACAGCTGAGATCACGCCAGTACTTTTTAGCCTCAAGCAGTAAGAAAAAGGCAAACGAGCCTGGGAGTTGGTTTAGATAATTAAATCATCGCTATCCATAAGTGCCTAGACAAAATTTCATTGTACCAACTTTTCGGACAAACTACTTAGTAGAAGGATGCTATGTAAAGTAAGACATAACGGCCGAGTTGAGCTCAGAGCGATGTACTGCGTTTTAGCCTTGGATCAACATCGTTATAAGTAATTTTTGGGTTTGTATGTGTCTGAAAATGAGTAGGCTAAATTCTAGTTGAATGTTTTGACAGACTTACAAAACCAGAGAGAAAAAAGAGTGGGGAGAAAAATACCGAATAGTACTGTTATTATGTCGTATTAATAAGCAAAGACTAAGCCAAAATTTTAAAGGATAGATTAGACTACTGCTTTTCCAATTCGCATATAATCCTACCGGACATTATGGTGCAAATCACGGAGCATATGTTCTACTCTACTGATTTTATATATATTTATACCCTTTAGTTTTTTGTTCAATGAAAATATTTTTGACAAATACATAAATGCAAGTAAAACTATTGGAATACGAAGTAAAAAATAGTCTCTTTAGGGTGAAATACCACCGAGCTATGCTTCTTGATAGTCTATTTTGGTTAAAAATATTGATTTAAAGTTTCACCCTTTACCATCTACTTACTACCTCAATTGTGGTAAACTCATTGGCATCATCTCTGGGGTCAATAGCCGTATTAGCCTTTACATTTACCGAAAGGGGAATGCCCACTTCCTTGATACATAAATCAATATTATTATCATTATCTCCAACATCTGCAATCTGGAAAGGATAAATAGTCATGGTATCTTTTCCATTTCGTAAGATGATACTAAAGTTTTGGAGTGCTTTTTCACCCAATTCTTCTCCATTTATCGCGCGAACACCACCAGCCCATACAGTCCGAACTACAGTTGTCGTTTTATTTTTAGGGCAATCACAACCACGCCCATCTGCTACGTAAGGATAGTCATTATCCAGTTTGAAATATTCTGCATAACTCAAGAATGGTCCTCTGTCTAAAGGAGTAACTGTTATTTTTTGGCCTTTGAAATTTTGACCACTTCGTGCTAATAGATCACCTATTATTTCTACTTCTTTAGGTTCATTTTCTGGAGCGTTTCCATAATCACCTATTAACAATACCGTTCTCAATTCAAAAGCTTCACTTGCAGGTTTCAGAGTGACTACCTCTACTCCATATACCTGGTCCTTTTGGGTTCTTATTTGAAAATCAGTAGCGTCCAATGTATTTGGATCTAACTCGTGTGAAAAAACAACAGGCATTCCATCACTTCCTGGTGCTTTAAGTGAAATACCAAGCGATGTTTTAGGTAAGGCATTGTCTAAACCGAAAAAAGCAGATAAGATTTTTATTGGCCTTTCCGAGTCAATAGGTGGTATGTTTTTTGAAAGGACATAATTTGGGCTTCGCTGACAATTGAACCCAATAATCAACACCATTATTAATAGAATATTTTTAATTGAATTCATCATAAGTTAGAAACATTTTATGGATAACTTTCTAATAAACCAAATTGCCATAAGTGATACCTACAATGCATGTAGTGGAATAGTTCTATTTGCTCAAAGGTAAGCTCACCCATCATAGGGTGATAGCCTTTTGGAATTTCCATTGCTTCATAGTGATCATAAAATCTATTGATTGCAATTGGAATTTGTGCTAAAGCCTCTTCATAAGTAGCATATTTTAAAGGAGGTAAATCTGCCTTGGTCTTTCCACTCGGACGGTGTTGGAAAATAGCCCCTTTCTTTATGAATTTTTGGAAGCCCAATTGACTTCTACTTGGTTCAGCTTCAGAGTTTTCGTGATACTTAGCACTAGATTTGATGATCCAAGTGAGATGTTCTATCATATGTTGTGCTGTCATAATACCAAAATGAGGGATCTGTTCAGACCCAAGCTTTTTTAATAGGGCATAAAACTCCTCTCGTAGAAACTTTTGCTTAGCTGTATGTCGATTCATAGTCTTTCATTTTGAAGGTACTTAATTAAATAGATTTATGGTTATTTATTATTTGAAAAATTAATAGGCATGGTATAGTTTGCTTGACTTGACATTTTGGGTTTTCTGAAGCATCAATAAAAATATGAATAACTAAGCCATAATTTTCCTAGGTGTAATAATAGAAAATTTCTTTACGCTTACTTAACCTTTATACGAATACAAAATCTTCTAAAGGTACTTTTATCATCCTAATATCATTATTCTTAAATTATGAAATAAATAAGATTAAAATTTTGAATTAATTAAAAAAATTGAGAAAAATCACTTAAAATTGGAGAAAAAACCAATTAAAATGGGGAAAAATAAATCAATGGATAGGAGGTCGTTTTTGAAAAATAGTGCTCTAGCAACTAGCGGTATCATGATCGTACCTCGACATGTATTAGGTGGGAAGGGTTATACCGCTCCTAGCGATCGCTTAAATATAGCAGCTGTGGGGGCTGGCGGTAAAGGCGATGGCAATATTAGAGCTGCTTCATTGTGGAATAGAGCTACAGGTGAAACACAAGAGAATATCGTCGCCCTTTGTGATGTCGATCAAAAAATGGCGAAAGAGTCTTTCAAACGGTTTCCAAAGGCAAAAAGGTTTAAAGATTTCAGAGTGATGCTCAATGAAATGGCGGATGATATCGATGCTGTTATTGTCTCAACACCCGATCATAGCCATGCAACAGCTGCCCTGCCTTTTATGCAACTAGGCAAACACGTTTATGTCGAAAAACCACTCACGCATAATGTGTATGAAGCACGGGTGCTCACGGAAGCAGCAGCCAAATATAATGTGGTGACCCAAATGGGGAATCAAGGTAGTAGCGGGGATGGCATTCGTCAGGTTTGTGAATGGGTAGAGATTGGTATTATTGGTGATATACGTGAAGTGCATTGCTGGACTAATCGACCTGTTTGGCCTCAAGGTTTAGCTCGACCTCAAGATGATTTTCCCATCCCTGATACCTTGGATTGGGATTTGTGGCTAGGACCTGCGCCTGATCAAAAGTATCATCCAGGACTTGTACCCTTCGGATGGAGGGGATGGTGGGATTTTGGAACAGGCTCTTTGGGCGATATGGCATGCCATATCATTGATCCCGCGTTTAAAGCTCTAAAACTTAAATATCCCATCGCTGTAGAGTCTAGCACCGTTACTAAATATGCCAGAATGTGGGCAGTAGAAAATAATGTGGAAAGTGCTCCTCCTGCTTCTTTGATTCACTTTGATTTTCCTGCAAGGGGCGACATGCCTCCAGTTACTCTTCATTGGTATGATGGAGGCCTAATGCCTCGCCGACCAATCGAACTGAAAGAGGGGGAACCTATGGGCAGCGGCGATGGTGGCGGTATCCTAGTTGGAGATAATGGCAAAATTATGTTTGATACCTATGGTGCAAATCCAAGACTATTACCTTCTGATCGAATGAAGTATTTTAAACAGCCAGAGCCATTTATCGAAAGAGTTAAGGTGAGCCACCAAAGAAACTGGATTAATGCTATAAAAAATGGTGGAGAATGTAGCTCTAGCTTCGATTATGCTGGTCCGTTTACCGAAATGGTACTTATGGGGAATTTGGCCTTGAGAAGTGCAGTAATACAAGATGGAAGAGGCTACCCAGGAAGAAAGCGACTGTTATGGGATGGCGATAATATGAAAATTACGAACTTCAAACCTGCCAACCAATTTGTTAAACGACCCTATAGAGATGGTTGGGAGTTGAAGGTATAGCTTTATGGAGAAAAAAGTGCAGGATGAACAAGGCCTGCATTTTTTGTATAGCCATTATGATGCAGAGGTATAAGGCTCTTCTAGTGCACTTTATGCTTCAAGCAAACTTACAAGCCATATAGCTAGGGTTGTTTGGAGCTTGGAAAACTCTGCATCAAAAGTAACTATTGCTGCTGGTCTAAAATTTGTGAAGCAATAATCGATAGTGCTTATTAGACTTAAGTAGTTAGGCTAGAACCTGTCTGCCTATGGCTGAAATTTTTCATACAAGCAATTTTCACTAGCCGCTTAACTTTTCCAACTATTGTGAGTCATTAAAATCAAAGGGATTACTGCTAATAATCGGATTCCCATATACATACTTGGCAATGTCCATACCATCAAGTCAAACATAATACCTTTAGAAACTTGATATTCTGCCATTTGATAAGAAATACTTACACCTGCCGTACCTAAAGTGAAGAATTCCCAAAGGAAGAATCCCAAATAACCACCCGTCACAAATAGATTGATGGATGGACTTTTCCAATCATAAACGCTTATCAGCATAAAAATAACCATAGCCGAAATCATGCTTATCATGGCATGTGTGTTGAATGATAGGGTAGAAGCGAATGTAATACAAAGGAAAAGAAGTAGGTTGGCGAATACAGTGGTATATAAGCCATTCTTTCTGTCGATGTACTTGTAGGCTTTGATTTTCTGATGAATCGTTTTCATAACTTTGTCTTATAGTTATTAATAAGTTATTTAATTTTAGAGGTAAATTGATTAGATTACTCGATAGAAATCAAGAAATACTCGATATGCTTCAAACCGAAAGATTTTTCCTCAAAGAAATTCAACCTACTGATATTCAACTCATCTATAAAGGTTTATCCGACCCACAAGTTTATCAATACTATGGCGTTCGATTTCTTACCTTAGAAGCTACCAAAGAACAAATGGAGTGGTATGGAATGCTCAAAGAAACTGGAACTGGCATTTGGTTTGGAATCTATGATAAAGTCGATGATGCATTTTGCGGAGCAGGTGGGTACAACAATTTGGAAAAAGAGCATCAAAAAGCAGAAATTGGCTTTTGGCTATATCCTGAGTATTGGGGCAAAGGAATCATGAGTGAAGTAATGCCTAAATTATTAGAGTATGGTTTTGCAGAATTAGATTTAAATAGAATAGAAGGATTTGTAGAAAACGATAATAGTAAATGCAAAAAAGCATTAGCCAAAATCAATTTTCGATTAGAAGGAACCATGCGTCAAGCAGAATTTAAAAATGGAAAATGGATTGACGTAGATATCTATGCAAAATTGAAAAACCAATGAAAAAATTAAAAGAGTTATTATTCCAGCTCGTTCCAGTTGCTATTGGCGTTTATATTGGTATTCTTGCAGGTAACTTGAATGAAAAATGGAACCATCGCGCAAATCAAAAAGAATTTATTGCCAACTTGATTCAAGAGATAGAACTCAACAAAAAGAGAGTTCAATATGCAGAAAATTATCACAAGGAATTGAAGGAGACAATGGATAGCTTGATGGATGTAACAAGGGAGGAAGAACTATCTAAACCATTCATGAAAAATAATGGATTTGCCTTTATCCCTGGTTGGACAGGGGTGCATACACCCGCGCTAGAAAGCTCTGTATTTGATAGTGGTTTGATTGGGAACCTACTGCAAGGTCTTGATTTTGAAACGGTTAGTAAAATTTCAAGAGTTTATAATTTTCAAAAAGAATATAAAGACATTACTAAACCTATCATCAATCGACTGTGGAGTATGAATTTTGAAACACCTACCAATGAAGCCTTAACGATTGCTATGATATTAGGAGGTGATATTCAAGGTATTGAATCTGGTATGGTAAAAGGTTACGATCAATTGATCGAACATTTAAAAGAAATCAATGAGTAAAATCTACTTTTTTAGACATGCACAGGCCTCCTTCATGGCCAATAATTATGATCAACTTTCTGAAAAGGGAATTCAGCAATCCAAAATATTAGGACAATATTTAAAAACGCAGAATATCCAATTTGATCAAGTTTTTTCAGGACCTCTAGAACGCCAACAGCATACTTGCCAATTGGTGTTAGAACAACTTCAACTGGATAAAGAAATCAACACCATTCCTGAGTTAAAAGAACACCAAGGGACAGAGGCCATAAAATTGGCTTATCCTCAGCTAATGGATAAATATCCGCAACTAAGAGAATGGAAAGCAGAAATCGAAAAGAACCCTAAACTGCTAGGTCGAAATACAATGCTCATCTTCCAGAAATTCTTAGCATTATGGGCAGAAAGTGAGGTCGAGGTAGAAGGTGTCGAACCGTGGCCTGTTTTCCGAAAGGATACAAAAATTGGTTTTCAACGAATTTTGGAACAGACTGGGAAAGGAGAAAAAATAGCGGTTTTTACTTCAGGAGGTACAATTGCCTCCATTGTTGGCGATGCTTTGATGGTTGGTAAAGAATCAAAAATTGCTGATTTGAATTTTTCTATCCGCAATACTTCTTTCAGTACCTTTTTGTATTCAAAAGGAAAATATAATATGTTGAGTTTTAATGAAATTCCGCATTTGTCTGAAGATTTAATCACTTTCGTGTAAAATCATATCTAAATTCATGTTTGGAAATTTATTTTTTCAGCCGAATTGATCAATAGTTGATATAGACGATATATTAACGCAATAGTGGTACCAAACATGCTTTGTTCGATGTTTACGTTATCAACTTGCTCCAAAGGACACCAATTATCTGTTAATCAACCAACTTAATAGTGATGAAAAACGATCAAGATCAACGCCCTGATATACAGTCACTGGAGGACAGAAAATCATTTCTGCTCGATGAAAATAGGGCAGAAGCAGTGCAAAAGCGCTATGATAAAGGCCTGAGAACAGCACGAGAGAATATTGATCATCTCTGTGATATGGGATCATTTACTGAATTTGGCTCACTAATGGTAGCTGCTCAGCGTGGGCGCCGAACAATGGAAGATTTGATCAAAAATACACCAGCTGATGGTTTGATCACTGGGGTAGGGGAAGTAAATGGTGTATTTTTTGAGCTGCCGAAGTGCAAGTGTATGGTTTTGAGTTATGATTATACAGTTTTGGCTGGAACGCAAGGCGCATTTAATCATAAAAAAACGGATCGTGCAATTCAAATGGCTCGTTCTGCAAACTTGCCAATCATCTTCTTTGCAGAGGGCGGCGGCGGTCGGCCAGGGGATGTAGATTTTGAATTGATTCATTCGGGAGGTCTGGATGTTCCCACTTTCGTGGAATATGCACGCTTGAGCGGGAAGGTGCCTCGTATAGCCGTGGTCGGGGGGTATTGTTTTGCGGGTAATGCCTCTATTGCAGGCAGTTCGGATGTCCTTATTGCTACCGAAAATGCTTCCATTGGAATGGGAGGACCTGCAATGATTGCAGGTGGGGGGCTGGGGCATTTTCATCCTACTCAGATTGGACCATCAACAGAACTATTCAAAAATGGAGTCATTGATATTTTAGTCCAAGATGAAGCAGCAGCAGTCGAAGCTGCTAAAAAATACCTGTCCTACTTTCAAGGTAAAAAAGCAAATTTTGAAGTGGAAGATCAAGATCAATTACGAGATATCGTACCGCTTAATCGCAAATTTGCATATGATATATTTAAAGTCATCCACACCTTAGCAGACAAAGACTCTGTGCTTGAATTAAGAGGTGGGTTTGCAAAAAATCTGGTAACTGCTTTTATCCGGATCAATGGTTATCCGCTTGGCCTTATGGCAAATAGTACTCGGCACTTGGGCGGTGCTATTGATAGTGATGCTGCAGATAAGGCTGCACGTTTTATGCAGCTATGTGATGCCTTTGGCATCCCGATTCTATCGCTTTGCGATGCTCCAGGATTTATGGTTGGACCAACTTTTGAAAAGAAGGCTATGGTGCGCCATTCCTCTAGGATGTTTATGGTTGGTGCATCTCTACAAGTGCCTATTTTTACCGTAGTTTTGCGAAAAGCATACGGACTAGGTGCCATGGCTATGGCAGGAGGAAGTTTACACGAATCTTACTTCACCATCGCTTGGCCAACTGGCGAATTTGGTGGAATGGGCTTGGAAGGTGCCGTAAAATTAGGTTTTAGAAAAGAGTTGGAAGCGGAAACAAATGAAGAAAAACGACAAGCGCTTTATGATCAGTACCTAAAAGCCTTATATGATCGGGGAAAGGCTCAAAGTGCTGCTTCCTTTTTAGAGTTTGATGAAGTGATTGATCCTAAGTATACCCGAGATTGGATTGTACAAGGGATTGAGAGTCATTCGATAAAGGCTAGTCATCGTATGATTGATAGTTGGTAGTTTTGTGACTTTGTGAGATGGCGCCATTAATTTCCTGAAAAGTAAATATATTATTAAGGCTTTCGCCAAATAAAGGACAAGTTTATCATCATAAGTTTGTAAAGCAATCAGCGAATTTGGAACTTATTGAATGCCCAAAGTGTAAACTTTAGAAAAATACCAATGACAATAGAACTTATCCAAGGAGATATTACTGTTTTACATGTTGATGCAATTGTAAATGCTGCTAATTCGTCTTTAATGGGTGGTGGTGGTGTTGATGGTGCCATTCACAGGGCAGGAGGGAAGGCCATCCTAGAGGAATGTATGCAAATTAGAAACCGTCAAGGAAAATGCAGAACTGGAGAAGCCGTAATCACTACCGCTGGGAATATGCCTTCGAAGAATGTAATTCACACAGTTGGCCCCATTTGGAATGGCCATACCAAACAGGACCAGAAACTAGAGAATTGTTATATAAATAGTATTCAATTAGCTTTGAAACATGGATTGAGGACGATTGCTTTTCCTAATATTAGTACAGGTGTATATCGTTTCCCCAAAAAAAGAGCAGCCCAAATTGCCATAAATACGGTAAAACATTTTGAAGATCGTGAAGATTTAGATCAGGTTATTTTTGTGTGTTTTGATCAAGAAAATTTTGAAATTTATCAAGGTATTTTATCGTCCTATGGTGATCAGACTACATTTTGAAGGAAATAAATTGAATTAAACGAATAGATGATTAATTTGAGGCCTCAAACTAATGATCATGACAAAAATTGCTGTATTTCCTGGTTCTTTTGATCCAATCACTGTAGGGCATGTAGACCTAGTAAAACGAGGATTGCCACTATTTGATAAAATTGTAGTGGCTATCGGTCTCAACTCTCAAAAAAAATACCTTTTTGATCTGGATCAACGAAAGGAATGGTTAGAGGCAGTTTTTGCTGATTATAATCAAGTAGAAGTTGCTCATTTTCAGGGTTTAACAGCTAATTATTGTAATGAAATAGGTGCAAGGTACTTACTTCGCGGTTTGAGAAATGCCTCAGATTTTGATTATGAAAAAACTATTTCTCAGTTAAATCATATTGTTGGTGATGGCATCGAAACGATCTTTTTGATCTCTCAGCCAGAATACTCCCACATTAGTTCCACTATTGTCAGAGAAATTATCAAGGGGAATGGTGATGCTAGCCCATTTATTCCTGCAGAAGTGATCGTCCCAAAATTTTAATTATGCAATCTTACGAATGGATATTATTTGATGCTGATAATACTTTATTAGACTTTGATGAAGCCGAATTATTTGCTCTTAGTCATACTTTGAAAGAAAAGTCAATTCCCTATACTTCATCTTTGCATCAAACCTATAAAGTAATCAATCATCAGTGCTGGAGTGCTTTTGAAAATGGGAAAATGACCAAATCAGAATTGCGATGGAAACGATTTGAATTGTTTCTATCAGCAATTGGACGATCAGATGTATCTCCCAAATCTTTTGAAGAGCAATATTTAGGTCGATTGAGTGAGGCTGGATTTATGATTGAAGGCAGTCAAAATTTACTAGAGGACTTGCAAGGGACATATCGATTAGCAATAGTCACAAATGGATTAAAAGAAGTGCAAAGACCTCGTTTCCGACAAGCAGGGATTTACGACTTATTTGATACCATTATTGTATCTGATGAAATTGGTTTTGCAAAACCATCGCAAGATTTTTTTCAGTATACATTTGAACAAATTAACTTCCCAGAGAAGAAAAAGGTAGTCATTGTGGGGGATAATTTAAATTCTGATATCAAAGGTGGAAATAACTATGGTATTTCAACTTGTTGGTATAATTATCGGCAAAAGGAAAATGATACAGAAATACAGCCAAAATATGAAGTTAAAAATATGGATGAATTAAGGTCTTTATTTTTAGTTTGATACTTTCCACTTTCGATGTTTGATAAAACTTATTAGTCTGGGTAAATCATCCACTTCATATTTGAAGTAGGGCTGTAATATGCCTCCCATACTACGCATCCAAAATGCTACCCCTTTAATCTCTGAACCCATGAAATCAACTATTTTAGGAGTATTAGCGTATTTTTTTATCACATGGGCATAAATGGCATGCATAGCATAGATCTTTTTCCCGGCTTCACTTGGGCCTCCAAAAATAGATATTAAACGATCGTGGCTGTGCAAAAAAGCAGTAGCACAACAAAGCTGCTCTTCATTATCATAACAACCATATATTTCAATAGTATTGTGCTTTAAGTGAGCATCCATAATATTAAATATAGTTTGCCGTGTTGTTAGTGATAAATTTAATTTTTTACCAAATTGTTTGAAGTAGAAATCAACAATAATTTGAGCAGAATTGATAGGCTTTATATTGTGTTTAGTCGCCAACTTTCTAAGGTTTCTTCTAATCTCTCTATTCAGTCCTTTTATCAATATTTCTTCCTCTTTATCAAGTGGTATTACGTAATTATCTTTTGTATGAATATGATTAGGCCACAGCGTTGTTCCTTTATCATTAGTATCGATAGTTGGCGTTTTGTGATGTAATTGGATATTAATATATTTAAAATAGGGAGGAATATTCTTTAAAAACTGTTCCGCAATATTTGCCGTAAGGCCATTCCCAATGATACCTAATTGCTGAGTCAATATTGGTTGGAAAAGTTGTTTAGTAATGAGAAGTTTGTTGTTATATGGAAGCGGCATGATAAATTTGTATTCTTCCCATACAAGTGCACTCCAATGCTTACAACAATTATCTAGGTGCCATGTGTAAAAGTATGGTAGTCCATTCTTTGCCTTTTGGACAGTAGTATTCCACAGTTGGTCATTAATTTCTTTTCTTTTTAAATAACTAATCATGTTGCAAAGCTAACTTATTTGACAAGAATAAGTTAGGGAGTTAGGTCAGAAAATTGGTGTAATAAAATTCAGCCCTAGGCAGACAAATTTTAGCGTCCCCTCAAAAATCATGCTTAACTTTACTATCGTCAGTTCCACATGATTTTCCAACTGACCATTTTATGATACTAGTAATTTTGACTAGCCGCTCATTAACTTATATATGGGTTGCCAATTTTTCGAAATTATGACTCAAATACACTGCTAATTTTAGGTAATAGAATTACATCTATTTAAAATTTAGGAATAAATCTAATTTTCAAAAGAAATTCTTTTTGTAGATGATGTAATATCAGTTTGATAGCAGACGTTTTTTTTGAATAATTTAAGGCAAACTAATATTGTACGAATTTCTTATAACTAGAAATAAGCAATACTATGTATTTCTTTATGAATCCATGACTTATGTGCCATTGCGAAAGACTTGTTTTTTTCTTTAAAAAGCTGTAAATTGTTTTTATGCGCTTCCGTTGGCAATATTTTATTAATTTATATTTGATAAATGTAATGATTTATTATATTTGCAAAACGCTTCAAAACCTATACTTCATTTTTTAAAATTTTATTTTTGAAAACAAAGCTATTGCTAGTTTGTTCCATTATTCTGTCTATTAGCAGAAAATAGGAAAAATGATACATCATTAAAACTGAACAAATGAGTAAGGCTAAGCAAGTAAAACTTGTCGAAGATAAGGCAGGAGAAATATGGGTCAAAGTAATACTGAAAGGGCCAACCAAGCAAAAAGATTATTATGTAAGTACCTATGGCAGAGCGAAAGCTTTTAATAGGAAAATAAATACTGAAATGGAATTGAAAGGAAGTCTCGGAAGACGAGGCTACAAGTCTATTAATATTAGACTAGTGGAAGGATACCAATCCTTATTCATACACAAAGCCATAGCAGAAAATTTTGTCCGTAAGCCCTCAGAAAAACATACTTACATTTTACACAAAAATCATGATACCTTAGATAACAGAACCTCTAATCTAATATGGGCTACTGAAAAAGAATGGAAACATCACTTGGAGGGTAGAGTAGAATATAAGAAAAGGCATGGATTAATACCAAAGGATAAACCTAAACCTATAACTAATAATAAACTTACAGAAACTAAAGTAGCCATTATCAAAAAATGGCTGAAGAATAACAAGACAAAGACCAAAATTATTGCGAAAAAATTCAATGTAAGTGTCACACAAATTAAAAGAATCGAAAGACAAGAGAACTGGGCAGAAGTGGAAGCAGCTTCCTAAAATTCACCAGTATTCTCTTTAATCAGTCAATCACATTAAGTTACACCTAAAACTCTCAGCGTAAAAACTGCCCGAAAATAAAGACCAAATTTGAATTTAAATGCTTTGATTTTTGGTAGTGATTCAATAACAAAATTTTGAGAGTTAAATGAACAAGTTAAGTTTAAGCCGATCTGAACTTCAAGAGTTAATTGGTAGGTATTACTCCGAAGTCAGAAAATTGAGTTATCAATTACAGAAAACTCAGAAAACCATTCAGGAATTACAATCTGAACTCAATCAAAAACCAGTATTTGATATTCCAGATGCACCAATCGTTTCTATTACTTCTACCACAAAAGGAACAGAAAATCATAAATCTGGAACAGATTCGAATGCAGAAGTTATTACTGAAGGAACAAAAAAAAGAAAAAAAGGACGCCCTTCCGAAAATGAGAATCGCTCAGATAAAAAGAAAAGCATTTTGCAATCCAGCAGCCAGAGAAGAGGATACAAATTGTCAGAAACGGATAATTTCGTCATGGGGCAACTAAACCATTTTCAAAAGCCATTAATCGCTGCTGAAATTATATATTTGGCAGAAGAGGATGCTAAAACAAAAGGTGAAAAATTTGATCTTGATGATTTTAAAATCAAATTGAACCGAAGTATCCACAAATTAGCTAATCGCCGAGGAGATATCCTCAAACTAAGATATGAAGGGCGTGGATTTTCATATGCTTTACCAGAATGGACTTCTAAAGACGGAAAATTAAAGAAGAAATTTTCACGTTAAGAAATAAAATAAAAGAGGCTCATCTACAGATCAGCCTCTTTTTCTTTTATATATTTACTAAAATATCTGATTGCACAGCTACAACCCATCCTCTTTCATCTTCAATTGTGCCAGCTCTTAATCCATCAATCTCTTCCTTAATCATAGCACCTATTTTTCTTTCCTCCATTGGTGGAAGTACCATCTCCTTATCCTGGTAAGCAATTTTTGCTACATGAGCAATTACTGCTGCGGTACCTGAACCAAAAACTTCTTCCAATTTCCCCGCTTCATGGGCCTTTACTACTTCATCAATTGCTAGTGGACGTTCTTCTATTTGGTATCCTTTATCCTTAAGAATATTTAAAATAGAATCTCTTGTAATTCCTTTCAGTATCGCCCCATCTGTAGCTGGAGTAATTACTTTGCCATCAATTACAAAAAAGATATTCATGGTACCTACTTCCTGAATGTACTTAAATTCACTGCCATCCATCCACATTACCTGATCATATCCTTTTTCATTAGCGATTTTTGCAGGAAGCAATGAACCAGCATAATTACCCGCTGCTTTTGCTTCACCAGTACCGCCATTGACTGCTCTAACATATTTTTGCTCTGCAATTAAACTAACAGGCTTAGGATAATATGGGCCTACAGGGCCAGTAAAAATGATAAACTTATACCTCTGTGAAGGTTTGACACCAATGAATTCATCCGTAGCAAACATATATGGACGGATATATAACGCACTCCCTAGCTGTGGTGGAATCCAAGCTTGGTCTAAATCAATTAGTGCATGTAAGGCCTCTAAAAATAAATCTTCAGGTACAGCTGGCATACACATTCGTGCAGCTGATGCATTAATCCTTTTGGCATGCATTTCAGGACGTAGAAGCATTGCCTTACCATCAACTGTCTTGGAAGCTTTCATGCCTTCAAAAATAGCTTGACCATAGTGCAATACCATGGCTGCTGGATGCATCTCAAAATTCCCGAAAGGAACAATTCTTAAATCTTGCCATTCTCCGTCTTGGTAGTCTGCCACAAACATGTGGTCAGAGAATACTCTCCCGAAAGGAATGTTGTCGAAGTCAACCGAAGAAAGTCGAGAAGCTTCGGTCTTACTTACTGTGATATTATATTTCATAGGCAAGAAAATTTAATGATTTATTCACGAAATAATAAATAAATTTTATATTGGTTAATATAAGTCATTTTTTTTAAACTATAATTTGGCTGAAATGCCTTATAAAATTATTTTATTTTGAGTCCTAGCTTTAGAGATTTTCAAATATTCTCTGTTTCAGAACCCACAAAGTGGAAATCACAATTAAAAGGTAAAAATACAAAAGGTATTTTTATAACTTATAATGTTTTAGATTCAGCAAATGAATTACAAGCTTTTTTAGCTAAAATTCTAGCTGCTGCTAAAATAGATATAGAGCAAGATACTCTTTGGCTCCCTGCCGAAAATATACCAAGCTTTTCACTCGCTCAGATTACTTGCTCAAATAGTATTAAATACGTATTGGTGTTTGGGCGCAAGCCGCAAGAAATTGGCCTTAACATATCTATCAAGTTATATCAGCCTTTTCTACTTAACAATATTCGTTTTATATTCGCCGATGACTTATCCATTATTCTTAAAGAACGTAAAGCAGGGGGAAAAGTTAAATCTGCCGCTCTCTGGAATTGCTTAAAAGCAATTTTTTTACAAAAATAAAACAAGCATAGTAACTGGATGGTCAGTGCAAAAATTCCAAGCAACTAAGGATAATAAGATTGAGCACGATTTTTTAGCTGAGGTAAACCATTCTTGAGTGTTATCAATGCTTTGAGAAATAAAATCATTCTTCGCGTTTTTGCTGTCGTAAGAAATCAAGTTATATATGAAAAAAATTT
>JAKVCU010000065.1 GCA_022448955.1 Saprospiraceae bacterium | reverse complement strand
AAGTGATAATCCTGGGAGGATGAGCAACACAAATAATGGAGCTATTGTAGAGGAATAGTTAAGTTTCATACTAGTTTGTTTTATTCAATACTCTCAAATAGAAGATTGAATGTCAATATTTTTATACCCAACACTACATTTGGTGATTGCTCAGTAATACTTTATGGAAATGACTCATCTTTCTCAGGCTAAATATCTGCTATGATTGGACTATTCGTACCAAAACCCTTAAACTTTAAGGCACTAGCATTGATAAATAAGGTATTCCCTTCTTTCACTTGCCCGTAAGCTTCATGAATATGTCCAAATACGTGTATTTTTGGATGAATTCGATCTTGTACTGCAGATAACAACTCTCGACAACCAACATGCATTTGTAAAAGCGTTTTATCCAAGATCCTATACGGCGGGCCATGTGTAACGAGGACATCTACATCTGTCGGAATCTTATCCCAGTATGCCCTAATTTCTTTCCCTCTTTGGCGGTTAAATGCATAATCCATAAAAAATGGAGTGATAGGTGAGCCCCAAAACTTGATGCCTTCAATCGTTATTCCTTCATCTTCTAGATAGTGGATATTTTTAGGAAGCATTTGCCGAAAGGCAGCTGAATGATGCTCTAGAAAAAAATCATGATTCCCTCCAATCAAAATTTTGTGCTCAAAATCTAATTTTTGATACCAAGTCAAAAAATCTTGCACTTCCTCTTTTGTCCCCTTTCGGGTAAAATCACCTGCATGCACAATCATATCTGCAGAAGGGAAATTAAAACGATGATGCTTGCTATGAGTATCAGAAATAAATAGAATTTTCATAGGTTTACTTTTGAGTGAGCTCCGCAAAACGAGATAAGTCTTCTTTCTGTAAAGCTGCCGCCATTAATTCAGGAAAGACATCAGGTGTACAAGCAAACGCAGGAATGTCTAACTGTGAAAAATAAGCAGCCATCCCCTTATGAAAAGCAGGAGCTCCTTTGTCATTTAAAGCTAAAAGACTTACAAACTGCACACCACTTGCTTTCATGCTCGCTGCACGACGCAGCATTTCTTCCTCTGATCCTCCTTCAAACAAATCACTGATTAGTACTAAAATAGTATCCAAAGGATTTTCAATCAATTGATGAGCGTAAGCCAGTGCTTTGCTGATATCCGTTCCCCCTCCTAGTTGTGTTGCGAATAATAAGTCTACTGGATCACTGAGGTGTTTGGTTAAGTCTACCACACTAGTATCAAATATAACCAAATGTGTTTTGATCGATTGCAAAGAAGCCATAATCGCTCCAAAAACACTAGCATAAACCACAGAAGTCGCCATAGAGCCACTTTGATCAATGAGCAAAATAACCTGCTTCATTTGCCGTCTTTTCTTGCCATGCCCAATGAGCACTTCTGGAATAATAGTATTTAAAGACTGCTGATAGTGCTTAAGATTAGTACGTATAGTTTGATGCCAATCAATTTCATTCAGCTTTGGTCGGCGGGTGCGGGTGGCGCGGTGCAAGCTTCCCCTGATTGCCTGCTCCATGGGATAGCGGAGTTTTTTCTCTAGCTGTTCTACTACTTTTCGCACCACTATCCGAGCGCTTTCCCTTGTTTTGTTGGGTAGTACTTTATTTAGCGTAAGCAAAGTTCCTACTAAGTCCGGATCGGCTTCAACTGTTTCTAAGAGTTCTGGTTCTAAAAGTAATTGATCCAGACCAAGGCGATCTAATGCATCGCGTTGCATTAATTGTACCACTGCTTTTGGAAAATATTTACGAATATTTCCCAACCATTTATTAACATTAGGAGAAGATTTTCCTAGGCCTCCTTTTTTTTCACTATCGTAAAGGGCATCTAGAACATCATCCATTCCTTTGCTTTGTTCTGCAATGGGTACCTCCCCCTTGGGATCGGCTTTTTTGCCTAGAATAAGCCGCCATCGTTCTAACTTTTCTTCCACCTCTTTTTTAAAATTGAAGATAAATAGAATAAGCGAACCTAAAAATTAGTTTCTTTGTTTCCCAAAGGGTATTGCCATAAACTAGCGTTTAACAAAGTAAAATGCCCGTCATGACAGCTAGGAAAACGAAACCATATAAAACCTATGCCTATCATGAAAGGTTCTTCCTTCGTGTTAAGGTTTCTTGAAGTTATACTAGCTTTGTTTAAACGATAGGGATTTTCCAAAATAATGCGATATAACAAATGACTTAAAGTTAGATGGTGAATCAAGACAATATTAAAGAAGAATTTAATGAAGAACAGCAGGAAGTCCTGCAATCCATTCGCGTTTCTCGAATTATCATTCCTGTCTTGATCGGTTTAGCGGCTGTATTTTACATGCTTTGGCAGCAATTTGATCCTGAAGAATTTAAGAGGATTCATTGGACAAGTCATACTTTGCTTTGGATCTTAGCGGCGGTTGGTATTATTATTATTCGTCATTTATCCTATGCAGCACGTTTACGTATCCTTTCGGAAAAAGCATTCAGCTGGCGCAAATGCATAGAACTTATTTTTATATGGGAGTTTAGCTCCGCGGTTTCTCCAACAAGTGTTGGCGGCTCGGCAGTCGCCTTTTTCGTTTTAGCACAAGAAAAGCTATCCACTGCAAAAACAGCAACCATTGTCCTTTATACCATAGTTTTGGATTCTATCTTTTTCATCGGAACATTGCCTGTTTTGTTTTTGATCTTTGGTACGCAAATGATTCGTCCAGATATTCAAGAATTTAGCGATTTAGGCCCATGGGGCTTCTACTTTTTAGTTGCTTATGGAGTAATGGCAAGCTATGCAAGTTTCTTTTACTTTGGCCTATTTGTGAGTCCAAAACAGATTAAAAACTTATTGGTTTTATTCACAAAAATTCGCTTCCTAAAAAGATATCGTGAAAGAGCTATTGCGCTAGGAGATGATATGATTATAGCATCTGGCGCATTAAAAAAGCAAAAGGTACTTTTTCATATCAGAGCATTTTTAGCCACTGTTTCTGCTTGGTCTTGCCGCTTTTTATTGATCAATTGTTTAATTATTGCTTTTATTCCAAGTATTCCGCTAGAATGGTGGTCACAAACCGAGTTATTTGCACGCTTGGAAACCATGTTTGTCATTATAGCATTCAGTCCCACCCCTGGTGGCGCTGGATTTGTAGAAGTACTCTTTGGTGGTTTCCTAAAAGACTATGTAAATAGCCCCACCTATGCAACACTTATCTCTACAATCTGGCGATTACTGACTTATTACTCTTATCTATTCGTAGGTGCAATCATCATTCCCAACTGGATACGAACGATCCTCAACCACAGAAGAAAAAGGAAGTAAGAACTTGATTGGACATATTTGATTGAGTTGATTTTATTAATTATTACTTGCAATAAATACATACCAAACAGGCTTTAATTCATGCTACAATAGCAGCATCGGTTATACTTCCCCCTATCTAGTCTGCTAGTTTACTTATTCATAAACGAAATCGCTCCGAGCAAAGGCCATCTATTTTGTATATTAGAACGAAACAGGTGAAAAGGAAACGAACCTATACTTAGATCATCTCATTTCAAACAGCCACATCATGAAAAGAGTATTATTTTTTTTACTATTTAGTATCGTCCTTTATCCATTTTCTGTACTTGGACAAATTGCAAGTTTTACAGAAGCACAAGGTCTTTCAGCAGGTGTATATACCTTTAACTTCGGCAATGGTGACTTTCAGGCGTATATGGATGAGGACGGTTGGATATTATGGTTACAATATCATCATGCAGGAGGAACCAACCCAAACGTAAAGGTCATCCAAGCAGGTGATAATCTGCCTGTATTTGACGACAGTCCACTAGGCATAGATTTAAGTAACGATCCTAATAAATGGGGACATGGAGCACAAGCATTTGCAGCTAGCATTCCAGATGAAGATTTATGGTTAAGATGGGAAGCAGAAACCTCTCACCATGATAGAAAAATTCATTTTGAAAGTCCTATCCTAGGAAAATTTCAATCCAATACAGCAGATTCATTTACCCCTGAAATTACGTATAAGAATATTCATAGAGCCGATCATACCGCTAACCTGCCAGACAAAGCAACGACGGGTACTGCTAGTAATGGGGGAAACAATGTTTTTACGAGAGGACCCTTCTGGCGGTTTAATACTTATTCTTGGGAGATTAATTCAGGAGGTCGTTGGAATGTGGATGATGTAAGAAATGATGATGGCACACTCATCCAATCAGAGCATAGTACCATTCATAGAGTTTGGGTAAAGCCCGTTCCATTCGACAGTGATCTATTGATCACAGCTTTAGATGATTTACAAGATCATATTAATGGCGTAATAACACTAACGGATGATGAGCTCAACCAAATTAAAAACACTATCTATATTTATGCAGATCGGCTCGCAGATAGTGAAATGCTCATCTCAAAAGCACAAAGTGTAATTGTGGATTATGATACTCAAATAGGTCCACTATTTACGACTCCAAATACCCAAAATGGTTTTAATAAAGATCCTTCTATATCTCCTGGTCTTGGATTAGAAAGAGCAATGATCGCACTTCAGCAGGGGGTATTTGATTTTGTATTTACGCCTGAAGTGTGCGACTTGTACCCAGAATTAATAGATGGAATCAAGTTCAACTCTTGTGTCAGCTTCCCTGGAGATGTTGCCCCACCGACTGATGCCACGGCAGAATATGCTGTTTCTATTCGGGCCCAGTTTGAAGATCCAACTGGGATTAATCCTTCCTACAATATCAATGGAGATGGTACAGAACATGCTTTCCGCCCTACAGGTATGTATTTAGCTCCGGGCAGTGTAGCCACAATCACCGTACCGAGTAGCTTAGTGAATAAAGATTATTATATCAGAGTAGGAGCACATGAGTGGGACCTGAACAATAAGCCTATTTTTAAACGTTTAGATCGAATTACCAAAAAGTTTGCAGTTAACAGTACTACCATTAAAGTTTTCAACCCCTTAGGTGGCGCTATAGGTATCTTAGTACCTTACGGAGCAACGGAAGGAATCGTAGAGATTAGTATCGCCAATGCTGTAGAAGCTCCATTTTTTTCTTTAAAATCATTTTATGAAACAACAGATTTTGAAGCAGAACTGGAAAAGCCTGCGCCATGGGCTGTTTTTGAAACAGACAATGTCATGTATACTATTCCTAAACATTCTATTGTAGCTGGTGAGTATGATCTTGTGCAGAGTCTAAAAGATTGGGATTTAGCATTACAGGCCATTAATTCTATTCTGAATAGGCAAATTATTCCCGATAAGCATGATGTATATATGATAACAGATGTACTCATTCGAGGAGGAGCATACTCTATAGGATACCCCATGTCCAATACCCCTATCAATTATTCCAATGTACCCGGAAATGTCTATTTCATTGATGGGCCTGGTCCTAGGTATGAAGTCAGTTTTCATGAATATGGCCATGCCGTAAGGATATCAAAATTCCCGGGTGAACCTGAAGCTCTAGTCAATTTCTTGTATATTATGGCATTGAACTATGGCTTGAATGAAGACTTAAATGAAGCTGTTAAATACAGCTTCGTACCAAATACTTTTGACATCAATCTTTCTGCTACGCATAGATTAGTCTCTAATAGCTTTGGTTCAGAACGCAATATTTCCAATTCAACCCTAAACGAAGTTAGATATCAACACAGAGGTTATGCACATTACTTTGAAATAGTAGACCTTATAGGATGGTGTGCACTCCGAAACTTTTGGACCCAAGAATATTTAGATTTTAAAGAAGGGATAGATCATGGAATAAACAACCAAGACATAGATAGCAGAATCATAAGAATGTCTGTTGCAGCAAAAACAGACCTTCGTCCTCTTTTCCATGTTTTTGGAATCATTCCTCAAAATCCGGTCGCTGTTCAAAACGCATTGCTTCAAAATAATATTTCAAGCTCCCTTATTATTTACAATAGACTACAAGAATACCTTGATTTTATTCCTGAAAATAATGACAAATTCATAGATTATGCACTTACCGTTTACCCCAATCTATATTCCTCTGGACCAACCTCCAATCCAGACTATGGGGTAGGCTGGCACTACCAAAAGTCGCTTACCTATGATGCTACTGAAGCTCAAGAAAGAATAGCCATACTCCAAGATATTATTGATTTATATTATCCCAATGGACAACCTATGGAAGATGACATAAGCGACTTGTGCTGTATTTTGGATACATTAAGTATTGACTTGATTAATGACGAACTTCTTATCACTGGTGGCACAGCACCCTATAATATAACGATTGATACAGCTGATCATACCTTATTGGTTAGTGTGATAGATTTTGATGAGTGCCAAACCTCAGCAGAATTTTCAATTACTAGCATATTGGAACCATCTAATCAAAAGATAAAAATTTTCCCCAATCCTACTTCGGATAAACTTTATATTCAAAACGCAGAGAACACGAATCGAATCAGTTCCTTACAACTGTTTTCAACGAATGGCCAACTAATAAAAACGTACCCTAAAACAGCCACCATTATTGATTTATCCGCCTTACAAAATGGAATTTACCTATTAAAAATTGTACTTGATGACCAATCAATAATCAACAAAAGAGTTTTAGTATTTAAGTAGAGTAGACATAAAAAAGATACCTAGTTTGTATAAAAATCTAGGTATCTTTCTTATCCAGAAACCAGTAGCTTCGATGTATACATCCTTTATAATTCCTATAAGACCAGCTATCTTTCGGAGGCCGCTGCCACATATGCTAATAAATGTTCAATTTCTTCATCCTTCAAATTGAAGTTACTCATGATGTTTGGCTTAAACTCGTCCCAAATTTGTGTAGCACGAGGATGCCCCTCTGCAATCATCTTTTGCGAACCTCTAATAAAAGCAAACAAATCTTCTCTCGGATAATTACGCCAACGTTCTTCTACCCCTGATAGTGCAGGGCCAGTCATATTGTCCTTCATATTTTTATTATGACAACTGGCACAATTATCCCGAAAAAGCTTTTTCCCTCTTTCGGCCTCTTCGCTCAAGGAGGAGGATGGAGAATCTATAACAGCGCAAAACTCTTGTCCATTTGGAGGAAGTTTCATTTTATAGGTAGGTTCATATTGTTGTGTGGCGGCCCATATCCCCCCTATGAGAAATGCGATTAACAATTTTGACATTTGCATAGCTTTGATATATTGATGGTGATTGAATATCTCAAATTACAACACATTCAACTCATTATCAATTCTTTAAAACTATTCAAACTTAATATAAACAAGCCAAAAAAGTGGGTGTTTTGCAACAATTCAATGTGTAATGACACAACTTCAAAAAAGCAAAACACCCCTGCAACAATTGAATAAAAGAGATTATTTCGTTACTACAATTTTTACATTTTTAACATCTTGATCTACCTGAATACGGTAGAAATAGGTGCCATCCGGCAAATCAGATACATCTACCTTTAATGAAAAAATACCGACTATTATACGATCATTAAATAAAGTCTGCAGCTGAGTTTGCTAAATTACTGATCTGATAAGCCTTGATCACAGCATTACTCCAATGGCAATTTAGTCTTTTTCAAAAGCCTTCCTACTGGATAGAGTTTATGAGTAGGTTCGTAGTAAGGTGAATTTTTATAAACAAAGTCTAGCTGTGCTCGTGCAGAATTGGCAAACTTTCCATCCTCTCTTTTTTTCTTTTCTAATTCTTTTCTGAGTTCCTTATTGTCATTCAAAATATCTGCAGCTATATCTTCAAATACGTAAGCAGAAAAATGTTCTTTTTGCATTAGAATACCATCAAAAAAGTTCCATGCAAAGTACGAATCTGGCGCATGTGGCTCTAATGTTTCTACGATATATCGATTGCTCGCTTGGTCAGTATATACTACGTAATCGCCTTTGTGGTATTTCCAAGTTTGTATTTGAGTACTCAACTCCACCCTAGAGTGTAAATAATGCTTTTCGTAAGGATAGCTAGTTGTCTCATAATCTTCAATTCTATACATTTCTACTTCTACATCTATATCCTCTGTTAAACGTTCCATCTTCACACCATTCCACTCTAGGCGCTCTATTACTTCGTAAAAAGCTTGAGGAATGATATAAGCCTCAGGCTTTTCTACACTTTGGGTGGTTTTATAATAATTCCAATGCGGAATTTTCTTTTCGTAAGGTCGATTTCTATCGTAGTGCAAGCGTTGGAGTGAAGAAACGGCACTTGTTTGGTATTCCGCCGAATATCCTTTAAAAAAGATGGTATCTGCCCGTGTCATATCTAAAGTCCACCCAATATCAAAGCTTGCTTTTTCCTTTGTATTTTTTATCGCTTTCTTTCGAGCTTTTTGGATAGCCTTTTTATCTGTAGCCATTGTCTCAATAACCGAAGTCATAAAAGAATAAGTGCTTTGCACCCGATCTTTGAATGGCTTCAACATATGTGTTTCGGGCATAAAAGAAATTGCATTGTGAATTGCTGCATAACCGGAAGAATATCTTGCTAAATCTAGAAAGCCTGCAATTCCGTCATCAGGTGTATTTCGTGCATACACATAAGGTGTCATTTCCCATGACTTTACCTCCATTTTTGCGTAAAGCTGAGGAAGCATTTGCTGCTGCATATATTCAGCTAAATGAGGATCCAGTTTATTATGCTGCGTAGCAATTAGTGTTATTGTATATTGATAATCAGCCCCATTAGAAGTGTGATTATCTACAAATACATCTGGCGACCAATGATGATAAATTTGGTTGAATGTTTGAGCGTTTCTAGTATCACACTTGATAAAATCACGGTTGAGATCTAAGTTTTGGGAGTTCCCACGAAATCCATATTGCATTGGTCCATTTTGATTTGCTCGACTATAACTCCCTCTATTTAAAACACCTCCGATATTGTAAAAAGGAACAACCACCATGACGATATCTTCAAATTCCTTTGAAAACTCCTTTTTCATCACAATATCTCTCATCAACATCATGCTTGCGTCCACTCCACAGGGCTCCCCTGGATGGATAGCGTTATTAACAAACATTACTAGTTTGCCTTTATCACGAATTGTAGCTGGATCAAAAATGCCATCTGATGAAAAGACCACTGTATGTATTGGAAAGCCTCTATCCGTATTTCCCCAAGCTCTCATTTCAACTTGATTGGAAGCTTTCGCTAAAGATTCATAAAATTCAATCCCTTCTTGATAAGTAGCTGTTCGATTCTCATTTTGCTCAAACGGGATGAGAGGAATACCATCTTGAGCAAAGGAGTAACTCATTAAATAACAAATAAATACAAAGGTTAAACTAATAATTCGAAGGTCCATTGGTCAGCTTTTTGTCAGTAAACTTACTCTAAAAATTTGTTTAAGAGAACTTTAACGGATGTTTAGAAATTTTTAGCACACATTTCTCATTTTATAAGTGTTATTAGTATAAACGTCAAGGAAAAACAACCGTCAAAACACTTTCTTAGATCTCAATCACAAGTTTGATTTGACAAACAGCAGTATATCAATGATATACGGGTCTTATGTATTTAATTTAATAACTAAATAGAAGTTCAGTCATTCATTACTGATATCAACTTTTATTAAATAATCATAAATGAAGAACAATAACCCCTAAGCATTTTGTATCGTAAAAACCTCAATGGATATGGAAAAATTAAAAAGCTCTTTTATCATTTTCAGCGTTTTATTACTGAGTATTCAAGTTCAAGCACAGTATTTCGGAAAAAACAAAGCCAGTTATAAAGGCTTCGAATTTGAAGTTAGTCAGAGCCCTCATTTCGAAATCCACCACTACTTGAAAGATACTGCAGCCTTACATGATTTCGCTACACATAGCGAACATTGGTACTGCATGCATCAGCGGGTGTTGAATGACACTATTCGTACTAAAAACCCAATCATTCTATACAATGATCATGCTGACTTTCAGCAAACTAATGCCATTAACTCGGCAGTAAGTGTAGGTACAGGAGGTGTCACCGAAGCCTTTAAGAATCGCGTAATTATGCCATTCGGTATGTCTAATCAACAAACCCATCATGTTTTGGGTCATGAATTGGTACACGCGTTTCAGTATAATATGATTCTTAATGGGGATTCTACTTCCCTTAGAAATTTATCCAATCTTCCACTTTGGTTGGTCGAAGGCCTAGCAGAATATATGTCCATTGGAAGTGTGGACGCACATACGGCCATGTGGATGCGTGACGCGGTATTTAATGAGGATGTTCCAAGTTTGGATGACTTGAACAATCCCAAATATTTCCCTTATCGTTATGGCCATGCTTTCTGGGCATTCTTAACTGGTTTGAAAGGCGATAAGATTATTGAGCCTTTCTTTGTAGGTGTTGCTAAATATGGTTTTGAGACAGCTGCTATACGAGTGCTAGGTATGAGTAAGGAAAATCTCTCAGCACTTTGGCAACAAGGCCTTAAGCGTCATTTTGGTGCTTATACCTTGGATAAAGAAAAACGTACTGTTGGTAAGCCTATTATCAATAAGGAAAATGCGGGCCAACTGAATGTCGCACCTGTCATCAGTCCGAATGGTCGTTATGTGATCTTCCTTTCGGAAAAAGAATTGTTTTCCATTGATTTGTATTTGGCGAACGCCAGAACAGGGAAAATCATTCGTAAAGTAGCGAGTTCTACAAAAGATGGACACATTGATGATTTCAATTACATCGAATCAGCAGGAACTTGGTCGCCAAAGAGTACGCAATTTGCCTATGTGGCCTTCAGTAAAGGGAAAAATATCCTTGTGATCAAAGAAGTGAAAAGTGGGAAAACAATCAAAGAGTTTCCTATCAAAGATGTGCCTGCATTTAGCAATCCTTCTTGGTCGCCTGACGGCAAATCTATCGTTGTAACAGGTCTTGTAGAAGGACGAACCAATTTGTATCAGGTAAACATCAAAACAGGTCGCGTAAAGCAATTAACAAAGGATGCTTATGCACAAATCCATGCACGTTGGTCGCCTGATGGAAGCACGATTTTATTTTCTACCGATGAATGGAGTCATAAAAATGGACGTACTCATGGTAAATGGACGTTCAATCTAGCAGAATTAGATGTCGCCTCAGGTGAAATTACACCAATAGAGATATTTCTTGGTGCTGATAATATGAATGCTTTATACGATAAGCATGGAAATATCTATTTCTTATCCAATAGAGACGGTTTTAGGAACTTATACAAATACGATGTACTGGAGAAAAAGGTATATCAAATGACTGATCTGATTACAGGAATCAGCGGGATTACACCTTATGCACCAGCGATTAGCTTAGCACAACGCATTGATCGTATCGTATACACACATTACAATAAAAATCAGTATGATATCTACCAAGCACCATCCACAGATTTCTTGAATAGAGAAGTTGATCCTAAAGCCATCGATTGGACTGCTGCAAAATTATTACGCGTCAATCCAAAAGCCAATAATTTGGTAGACGCACAATTGAACGAAATAGATCAATTGCCTAGATTAAAACCTGACCAGGTCGTTTCTATTGATTATCAACCAAAATTTAAACTCGATTACATCGGTGGTAGCGCTGGCCTTGGCATAGGAAGCAATCAGATGATAGGAAATACCACTGGAGTTGCAGGTGGCGTTGATCTACTGTTCAGTGATATTTTAGGAAATAATCAACTATTTACCAGCATCTCTTTGAATGGAGAACTTGAAGATATTGGTGGAGTAGTGGGTTATTTTAATCGGAAAAATAGAATAAATTGGGGTGGCAGTATTTCACATATTCCTTCAAGAAACCTTTCAGGTGGTTATGTAGGCCAAACGCAGCTTCCCATTGATGATGAAGGAAACACCATCACTACCAACCAATACCGCTTCTTCCAAAGACGGTTCTTCGAGCAAAAAGCAAGTGTTTTTGGACAATTACCATTTTCAAAAACCCTACGATTAGAAGCTGGGGCTGCATTTTCTAGGTATAGTTTCCAACTAGAGCAATTGGATAATTATTATGATCGGTTTGGAAGATTGATATTCCAAGAAAGAGATCAATTAACTGCTCCTCCTGGATTTAATCTATGGAATGTAAATGCTGCTTTCGTAGGAGATAATGCGTCATTTGGAATTACCGCCCCACTTCATGGAGAACGATTCCGAATTGGGGTAGAACAGTACTTCGGTGAGTTTTCGTATACTGCAGCAACGGCTGATTATAGAATTTATCGATTTTATAAGCCTGTAGGCTTTGCCTTTAGAGCCTTACATTATGGGCGCTATGGCAATGCTGCTGATAATGATTTATTATTCCCATTATATGCGGGTAACCCTAGGTTTGTAAGAGGATATAATGGTAATGGTATTCAGGATATTTTTGCACAAAACCAAGCGAATTTTGACGATTTATTAGGAAGTAAAGTCCTCGTGACCAACTTTGAAATGAGGATTCCATTTACTGGTCCAAAGCGGTTGGCCTTGATTAAATCCAATTTTTTGCTGACAGATCTAAATTTCTTTGTTGATGCTGGTTTAGCTTTCAATCAGTTTAGTGATTTTGGAGATAAAAATAAATCTTTAAAGCCTATCGCTAGTGCAGGAACTTCTGTGAGAATAAACCTCTTTGGCGCCCTAATTTTGGAACCTTACTATGCTATTCCGTTTGAAAAAAATACGAAAGGGATATTTGGCTTAAATATTATTCCTGGCTGGTAAATGCTTAGATAACATGGCTCGTACAATAAAGTTTGTTAGAGTATATTCAAATTTTATTGTGCCAATTTTCGAGCTTACTAACTAAATACTTATTATTAATTAAGAGCAGTAGAATCCAAAGATTTACTGCTCTTTTCTTGTTTAAAGGTTATTTTACGAATTGTAATATACTGCCTATTTATATTGTGAAGCTAGCAGCCTTTATGGACAAAGATTTGGTTTATTTTAATGATTAACTTATATTTGGTTAACGAATTAAAAAGTTGTCGTGCAAATACTTACACGACAACGAATTGGATTAGTATGAAAAAAACTCTCATTAGTTCCGAGACAGTAAGTTAAGGAGCAGAAAGGTTATCATTAGTGGTAACCTTTTTTTCATTTTCCCTCAAGATCAATGGTTCCCTAACTATTAGTGCATGAAATTTTTGCCTTGAAGCAAAAATAAGATTCCAAATCTAAATTAGAGCAAATCAACGGTTTAGAATATGTAATTGAACTTACAAAATCCACCACATTAGATTATGCCAACGAAAATCCGACTTAAATAATAGAAAAAAAGATAGTCATTTTTCGCAAAGAACCTTGCAAAAACATATTACTTGGGGAAGATATGATAGGAGAACTTACCCAAGCCTCAATTTTTTATTTTTAGTCGGATGTTTTCCCTTTATGGGAAGCTCGGCACGCAGCAAAGACAAACGCAGTCCGTTCTACTTCGTAACCTTTCTTATCATCAAAAATTAGATTTCGTATTACCGATAATCAATTTCCTTATAAAAGACGTTTAAACAATCAAATAGTTGCTTCTAAAGTCAAAAAAAATTCAATTTTTTGTAAAAAAGCTAAATTTTAACATTTTGGATTATTAAGAATCAAGATTCATTTGTTCAATTATACTCAATTAAATTAAATCCTTTTATTTTTTCATCCAAAATCGACAGTAAGCCCAAATTCATCTATTAAAAGAAAGAATTATTCCTCCTCTTCTTTTTCCAGTACCATGACTCGAACCATTTCAATTTTTCGTTCACTAACTAACTCCAAGATAAACTTATAATCATCTAATATCATTTCTCTATTTTGTTCAGGTATCTCTCCAGTTGTCATTACTAGATAACCACTCAATGTGTGGTAATCCCCATCGGGAAAATTTAATGCTTTGTACTTCTCATTGAGGTAATCAATTTCCAAGCGACCAGAAAAGATAAATTCATTTTCGCTAAGCTGCGTCTCCACATATTCTTCTTGATCATGTTCATCTTCAATTTCTCCAAAGATTTCCTCCACAATATCTTCTAAAGTGATCAAGCCAGAAACCCCTCCAAACTCATCCACAACGCAGGCAATACTCATCTGATCTCTAATAAATTCCTGCATAAGTTCCGTAACTCGTTTTACCTCTGGAACAAAAGGAATTTCTAAAATAGCTTCCTTGATAGATTTCAAATCTTTAAGCAAAGATTGATGGTGTATATAACCCAAAACCTCATCAATATCATCTTTGATTACAATTATTCTTGACAGCTTTGTTTCTCTAATTTGCTGCTCTAATTCCTCAATTGTAGCAGAAACATCAATGCTCTCCATTTCTGTTCTGGGCACCATACAATCTCTAACCCGAACATCCTTCAAGTTGAGTGCCTTTCCAAATAATTCTTTATCAATTTCTTCCTCTGAATCGGAAGACTGTGCCTCATTAATAAAGTCCTCTAAATCCAAACGGGTAAATACATTTTCCTCTTCCACATTGTCCATCTTGAGTACCCTTTTAAGAATAAAATTGCTAGATTGACTCATTAACAAAGATGGAATAAAAAGAAACCATTCTAGAAATCGAATAGGATAGGCTAAAAAGTATAAAATCTGATCTGCATATAAACGAAATAAAGTCTTTGGAAGGTACTCTCCAAAAATTAAAACGACTATCGTAATTAAAATGGTTGTAATCAAAATCATCTGAAAGTCAGATTGATTTCCAGGGAGGCTATCTTCAATTACTGGACTTAATAAACCCGTCATTAAAGTAGTAAAAACAACCAACGAAATATTATTCCCCACCAACATTGTACTCAAAAACTTTGCTGGCCGCTCAAAAAAACCAGCAAGCACCTGACCTCGTCTGCCACTGCGTTTTTTCTTCAGTTCTACACGGAGCTTGTTGGCAGAGATAAAGGCGATTTCTGATCCTGAAAATAAAGCCGATAACAACAAAAAAAAGAGGATTGCTACAATCATTATTCTAGTTCTTTTCCTATGTCATCTACTTTTACTCGACCATCGATAGCTTTTATTTTTACATTCTCAAAGCTTTGGTCTGCTTCAAATCCATGTCCATAAATAATCTCATCTGGACTCGTAATTACCACAAACTTGTTGGTGTAAATCTTTTGGTCCTTTTCGTCCCAAATTAGCTCCTCTGTCTCTAATTTTTTTCCTTGCTCTTCACTTTGCCAGATGACACTATCTCTTACTATCATTTCTCTTCTCTGCTCCATTCGCAATGCATACTTTGAAGACAAAGTGCTAGTAATCTCGCCATTAGGTCCAAAAAACTCTACGAACATGCCATCCACAAACTCTTGTTTAGGATTCGATTTATCCAAATAAGTAAGCATCGTTTCTCCCTCAATTCTAACCTTCAGCTGAGCAGAATCGCTATACAAAATCTCCACTCCTTTTGCAGTTTCAATATCTGTCCTAAATTTTTTGGCTAGTGCTTCGATATCTGCTGGATCATTCTCGCAAGCACTTAAGCATATAAGTCCTATAAAAAAGGGAAAAACAAATACTCGCACACTTCTGTTTTTTATTTCCATGATACAAAATTACCGATTCCTTTCGATTCTCGCTTAGCCTTAACGCTTTATTGTGATTTATAATATTGCTTTCACTTTTTTAAAAATAGCATAATAGTACCACTCATTAATACAATACGCATAAATACTCCCTTATTATAGGCTTTTCTTTGCAAAAAAGATCATTCTTATGCGAAGAAATATTCAATGGAAAGGCGTTTATCCAGCATTAACAACCAAGTTTCATGCAGATGGGCAACTGGATATTCCTAGTTTTTTAAATCATATTAATGCCCAAATAGAAGCCGGAATTAAAGGTATTATTATTGGTGGTTCATTAGGAGAAAGCAGTACGATTACTCCTCAAGAACGTATCGAGCTCTTAATTGCTTGCTTGAAGCACTGTGGTGAAAAAATTGACATTCTCATCAATGTCGCAGAAGGCGCTACGCATAATGCTATTCATTTGGCGCAAGCCGCACAAGAAAATGGAGCAGATGGTATTATGTTACTTCCTCCAATGATGTATTGCCCGACAGATGAAGAAGTCGTGCAATATTTCACAGATGTTGCTAAAAGCATTGACCTCCCGATTTTGGTGTACAACAATCCAGTAGATTATAAAATCGAGATCAAGCTCAATATGTTTGAAGAGCTACTTAAGCTAAAAAATATTCAAGCCGTTAAAGAAAGTACACGCGATATTTCTAATGTTACTCGTATGCGCAGTGCCTTTGGCGATGATCTAAAAATCCTTTGTGGTGTAGATACGCTCGCAGCAGAAGAATTGATGATGGGTGCTGACGGCTGGGTAGCAGGCTTGGTCTGTGCTTTTCCAAAAGAAACAGTTGCCATTTATGAGCTCATCAAGGCTGGCCGCTATGAAGATGCTTTACGCATATATCGTTGGTTCTTGCCCATTCTAGAACTAGATATCAACCCTCAACTGGTACAGAACATCAAATTAGCGGAAGTAATGACGGGGCTAGGTACTGAGTTTGTTCGCAAACCTCGCCAAGTCCTTGAAGGAGCAGAAAGAGCAAGCGTAATACAAATTTTAGAAACTGGTCTTGCCAATCGTCCAAGCCTTCCTGATTATCAATATCTATCAAAAACAATTGAATATGGTCTCTAGTACTTCCACTTTTTTACAAAGTACCAATCCAGCAACTCAAACGATTATTCCTGAACAATTCCCTATTGCTTCAAAGGAAGAAATCAACCATACGGTTCAAAGTGCTCAACAAGCATTTGAAACCTATAAAAATTGCTCCGGCCTAGAAAAAGCAACGTTCCTAAGAACGATTGCTGATGAAATCATGGCACTCGGCGATCAACTAGTAGAAAAAGTCATGGAAGAAACAGCTTTGCCGCAAGGCAGAGTGGTGAGTGAAAGAGGTCGTACCTGCAATCAGCTGAGGCTATTTGCTGATTTGGTGGAAGAAGGACATTGGGTGGATGCTACCATCGATGAAGGACAAACAGACCTTCGTAAGATGCTTCTACCACTAGGTCCTGTTGCAGTTTTTACAGCAAGTAATTTCCCGCTAGCCTTCTCTACCGCAGGTGGAGATACCGCTTCTGCGCTTGCTGCATCTTGCCCCGTTATTGTCAAGGCACATCCTTCTCATTTAGGCACCAATCAATTAGTTGCCAATGCTATTCATTCAGCTGCCGCTAAATGCCATTTACCGAAAGGTGTATTTGCCTCTATCAATGGAGGAATCAAAGAAGGACAGCAATTGGTAAAACATCCAGGAATAACGGCCATTGGTTTCACTGGTTCACCAAAGGGTGGAACTGCTATCACCTATTCAGCTGCTCAAAGAGTAGTACCAATTCCAGTATATGCGGAGATGGGAAGTATTAATCCTATCTTCCTTTTTCCTGAAAAGCTAGAGAAGGAAGGCACTAGGGTGGCACAACAAGTAGCACAATCCTTACAATTAGGCGCCGGTCAGTTTTGCACCAAGCCAGGCTTATTGCTTCTTGAAAATCATCCTTCAACAGATCGGTTCTTGGCAGATTTTAAAGAAATACTGCTAAGTGCCTCTCAACAAACCATGCTTAATGGCTCCATATTCCAGCAATTTTGCGATAAGCGCAAATACTATATGCAGGATAAACAAGTCGTAGATCGTACACCATTTCGGCAAGATGATAAGGCATGGGATGTACAACCCGGATTTATTCGCCTTTCAGCAAAAGACTTTTTGAGTAATAAAGATTATCAAGAAGAAATTTTTGGCCCTTTTACTATTGCAGTAGTTTATGATCACCCCGATGAACTTCAAGCTATTTGCAATGATCTACAAGGACAACTTACTGCTACCATTTTTAGTACAAAACAGGAAATTCGCAAGTTACATACAATTGTCTCGACTATCTCGACAAAAGTTGGTCGACTAATTTTTAATGGGGTGCCTACTGGTGTCGCTGTGTCCTCCGCTATGCATCACGGAGGTCCCTTTCCTGCTTCTTCCAATGGTAAATATACTTCGGTAGGCACATCTGCCATTCAGCGTTTTGTCCGTCCAATTTGTTTTCAAAATTGGCCAGATGAACTCCTTCCAGAAGCATTAAAAAGGGCCAATCCTCTCCACATCATCAGAAAAGTGAATGGCAAAATGGAATTAGTATGAGAAAGACCTTTTTTTGTATAGATGCACATACTTGTGGCAACCCTGTTAGGCTTATTGTTGGCGGAGGACCTCTGCTCGAAGGCCAAAATATGATGGAGCGACGCCTCCATTTCTTAAAAGAATATGATTGGATTCGAAGAGGCCTGATGTTTGAGCCAAGGGGACATGATATGATGTCGGGAAGCATTCTCTTTCCTCCTTCTTATCCCGAAAATGATATTGGTATTCTTTTTATTGAGACCAGTGGCTGCCTACCCATGTGTGGCCATGGAACGATTGGTACAGTGACCATTATGCTAGAAGAAGGCCTAGTACAACCCAAGGAAAAAGGAAAACTCCGATTAGAAACACCCGCTGGAATCGTAAAGGTTGAATACCAAGAAGAGGCCGGAAAAATAAAGTCAGTGAAGATCATCAATGTTCCTTCTTTCCTTTATTTGAAAGACTTAGAAGTAGATTGCCCTGATCTTGGAATATTAAAGTTAGATGTGGCTTATGGTGGCAACTTTTATGCAATTATAGATCCACAAGAAAATTTTTCTGGCATACAATATTATACTGCTAGTCAATTTATTCAATGGAGCCCAATTCTTCGACAACAATTGAATGGAAAATATACTTTTCAGCACCCTTTGCATAAAAATATCAATGGCTTGAGTCATATACTTTGGACAGGTGACACCATTGCTGAAGAAGCAGATGCTCGCAATGCTGTTTTTTATGGCGACAAAGCAATTGATCGCTCGCCTTGTGGTACAGGTACTTCTGCACGAATGGCACAGTGGTATGCCAAAAGCCAATTGCAGAAAGGAGCATCTTTCATTCACGAAAGTTATATCGGTTCTCAGTTTATTGGCCGTATTGAAGAAGAAACACACTGTGGCGATTATCCGGCCATTATCCCGAGTATTGAAGGCTGGGCCAAAATAACGGGCTATAACAATATCATCATCGATACAGCTGATGATCCTTACGCTTATGGTTTTCAAGTAATATGAGTAAAAAAACAATTCATATCATCGGTGGCGGTGTCATTGGGCTGTGTGCAGCCTGGTATCTTCAGGAAGAAGGTTATGAAGTCACCGTGATCGATCAATCGGATTTATCCAACGGCACTTCCCATGGCAATGCCGGAATGATTGTGCCGAGTCACTTCATTCCGCTAGCCGCACCAGGCGTTATTTCAAAAGGGATTCGGTGGATGTTTTCCGCAAAAAGTCCCTTTTATATTCGTCCTCGCCTGAATAACAAGCTGATTCAGTGGTTGTGGCAATTTTATCTTTCTTGTAATGAAAACAAGGTACATAATGCAGCACCCGTATTGCTTGCATTTAACCAGTGGAGTAAGTTTTTGTATGAGACTTTTGCAGAGGAGGTCGGCTTAGATTTCTCTTTCGAGAAAAAAGGCTTATTGATGCTTTTCAAAACCTCTAAACAGCAAAAAGAGGAGGCTAGTATGGTGAAACAGTCTAGGCAGCTTGGCCTTTCGGCAAATTTGCTATCCAAAGCAGAGGTAGAACAATTAGAGCAGAATGCTAATTTAAATATTCTTGGTGGAGCCTATTTCCCTGATGATGCTCATCTTCATCCGCAGCAATTTATCCAACAATTATTGTTACGCTTAAAACAAACTGGCGTTCAATTTTTGCAAGCAAAAGTGGTAAATTTTGACATTAAAGATCAGCAAATAAAAGCGATTATTGACAGTAATCAACAATCGATTCCTACACAGCAAGTGCTATGTACGGCTGGCACTTGGTCGGCACAGCTTTTAGAAAAAGCAGGCATTTCTATGTTATTGCAAGATGGCAAAGGCTATAGCTTTACACTTCCACTTTCGTCAAATAGTCCAAGAATCCCAAGCATTTTGGCGGAAGCCAAAGTAGCGATTACACCAATGCATCAACAGCTAAGAATTGGAGGTACACTAGAATTAGGAAGTCTGCTTTCAAAAAAAGATAAAATCAATGCACTTCGATTAAAAGGTATTCTGGAGCGTACAACTCAGTATTATCCACAACTTGATGTCCAGCCGCTTTATGAGCAAACCCCTTGGGTGGGTTATCGCCCCTGTACTCCTGATGGTATGCCTTATATGGGCAAAGCACCAAAGGTGCAAAATCTATTCATAGCAACAGGGCATGGCATGATGGGTATGAGTCTAGGACCTGCCACCGGAAAATTGATGCGTCAAATAATTAGCAAACAAAAAACATCCATTACTACTGAATTATTTAAAATTGATCGATTTTGAGGTCAATTTTATGATTCAATAATACTTATGTCATTGATCAACTTTATTGATTATTTGGGAACTTTTGTTTTTGCTGTGAGTGGTGTACTAGCAGGCACTGAAAAAAAATTTGACCTTTTTGGTGTTTTTATACTTGGTTTAGTAACTGCTATTGGTGGAGGTACTTTGCGTGATATCCTAATTGGTAGTACACCTGTTGGCTGGATGAATGATGAAATATACATTTATATCATCGTCTCGGCAATTCCTTTTTGCTATTTCCTGAAGCCTTATATCAGTAAGTTAAAGCGGAGCTTTTTCCTTTTTGACACCATAGGAATTGGCTTATTTACCATACTTGGATTAGAAAAGACCTTATCTGTTGGTCTTTCTCCGCTCATTGCCGTGATGATGGGCATTGTATCCGCTGTTTTTGGCGGCGTCATCCGCGATGTATTATCTAGAGATGTGCCTCTTATTTTCCGCAAGGAAATTTATGCTTTCGCTTGTTTGGCAGGTGCATTGGTTTATTTAGGAACGTGCCTGATGGTAAGCACCGATATTGCGATGATCATTTCTATTCTTTCTGTTATTGTCATCCGTATTTTGGCGATCAAGAAACATTGGAATTTGCCTTTTAACCCTGCCTAATTATGCCTTATAAGATTTGCGATAAGCAGAAGGTGTCAACCCTTTACTTTTTCGGAATTGTCGATTAAAATTAGATAAATTCTGAAAGCCAACTTCGTAGCAAATTTGTTCGATCGTATAATGCTCATGGAGTAGCAAGTTGCAAGCACTTTCTACACGCAGTTCATTCAAGAATTGAATGAAAGTTTTCCCCGTATGTAACTTAAAATAACGGCTAAATTGCGAGCGACTTAGATGGGCCACCTCTGCTACCTCTTCAATACGAATAGTTTCTTGCAAATGCTCAAAAGAATAACGAATAATATCATTTAATCGCTGACCTACACTCTCATGAATAGACAATTGATAATAATCAGAGTTAATAAATTTTTTGGAGGTTTCGGACAAATCAGACAAAATTTGCAAAAATTGAATAATGATGGCTTCTGCTACTCTTTTCTGTATTTGAAGCAAATTGTCCAATATAGTAGCATGGGTTACCTTAATCACTCTTTTGCTATCCGCTAAAAGCTGCTTGATTTTTTGTAATTCATGGATTTCAAAAAAACCTTGCCCAAAAGAATATTCATCAAAAAATAAGGAGATCGCATACACTTCAGGAGAAGTCTCGGAAAAATATACAGGAGCATTTTTTAGTAGGTGTGGCACATTGGCCCCAATCATAAAAATATCACCTTCCTGAAAATGCACCATTCCATTTCCTGCATAAAGAATACCCTTCCCTTGCTGAATAGCAGTGATTTGGTACTCTGGATGATAATGCAATTGATCATAAAAATGAGGCCCATCATCAACTTGTATCCGTAAGGAATACTGTCTAGATTTTGGAACTTTGAAGGGAATGGGCTTCATATCTATGCCTCGAATTTTAGAAACTATTTGGAGATTTGTTCTTACCTTAATAAGGTGATATCACCATCAAACAAGACAATTTCACCATCAATAAATTGAACTTCGGCCAAATATACAAAGACGGAAGAAGTCATGGGCTCTCCTTTAAACTTACCATCCCATCCCTCTGCCTCTGAATTGATCGGTAAATTATCCTGATCAAAGATCAACTCTCCCCAACGATCAAAAATCTTTAAATTTCTGATCTCCGCAACTGCTGGTCCACCATAAATAGTGAACCCATCATTGAGCCCATCTCCATTTGGAGAAAAAACATTAGGAATATATATGGGACGATTTTTAATCACGAAGATAGTTACACTATCTGTTGCCATACAGCCATCCTCATTGGTAGCTGTAACGGTATAAGTAATATTTCCAGTTGGTTGTACCACTCCCGTAAATGCACAAGTATCACACACTAAGAAATCACTTGGTGTCCATTGGTAACTTACTGGAAACTCACTAACCGTCGCACGAATATCTGTTGAAAAACCTAATTCAATAATTTGATCTTCACCCGCATCTACGATTAAGGGAGGTGGTTGATCCACAAAACCTTCCACTTCTACCATACAACCTTCCGAATCCATAATCGTCAGCACATAATCTCCGGCAAATAGATCTGTAAATACTGGTTCTGATTGAAATGGCGATCCGTTTATAGAATACATAAATGGCGGTACACCTCCTGATCCTTCTACTGTAATTACACCTGTTGGTTCACCATTACAAATTAAGTCCACGATATCCACGATCTCAATAAATAACGGATCAGGTTGTATTACAGTAGCTACATCCTGAATTTCGCAACCATTCGCATCTGTAACCAGCAATAAATAATCACCTGCTGGTAAGTTGTCAATAGCAGTAGAATCACTACTATTGGACCATTGATAACTATATCCACCGACACCTCCAGTAACGGTTGAAGTAACACTACCATCAGATTCGCCAAAACAACTTACATCAACAAAGTCAAAAAATAGCTCTAAAGGTGGAGGATCTTGCACATCAAATTCAAAAAAACCACTACACAAATTAGCATCTAACACCTCTACTAAATAAACCCCTTCTGAAATATTCAATAAAGCGTTTTCCCCCACAAAACCATTACCATCATTAAAATTATACTGATATGGTGGCAGACCATTTGTGATATTCACTACAATAGAGCCATCGGAGAACCCTGTACAAGTAGGAGGTGTAATCGCTTCTATAAGAGGATCCAACTCCAATTCTAATTCGCGTACTTCCAAGATTTGTTCTTGCTCGCAACCATTATCATCTCGAATAATTACAGAATAATCCCCTTGAGAAATATTGCTGAGTGTATTATTTGGCGTAAAGCCATTACCTTCAAAATTAAATTCATAAGGAGGTGTACCACCAGTTACCGATAAGGTAAGAACTCCATCTGTTCCTCCATTACAAGTAGGCATTACTATCAGGGTATCAAACTCATAAGGATCAGGACCATCCACCAATAAATTAATAATGGTATCACAGGTGGCTTGATCAGTTATGGTAACTTCATAAGTTCCCCGGTCCAATCCAGATAGGTCTTCCGTGTTTTCACCTATATCCCACTCAAAATTATACGGGCCATAATCATTCATCACGTCTAGATCAATAGATCCGATCAAAACATCAGGACAATTCAAATTGGTAATATCTGAACCTAAAGTAAAATGATCAGAGCAGCATTCTACCTCAATTTGAGCGATCTCTGTCACCAAACAGCCTTCCTCTGTTTCTACCGTCAGGACAATAGACTTTATCCCCGCTAAATCATAAGAAACGGTATGAGGGCCTTGGGTATTTGCCGTTGAAATAGATGCCCCTGGACCAAAGTTCCATGCCCATCCATTAATAGTGCCTACAAAAGAAGAGGCATCCGAAAAAGTGATCGACTCTCCTACACAAATCGTATTATCTGGTTCGTCATCAGTTGTAAATGCAGCTATTGGCCCAAGAAAAGTACCCGTACCTCCAAATTCAATAGAAAATCCACTACCTGAGTTGGTAAAATTATTCACCACCAGAGCATAACTCCTTCCTGCTACCATATCTAAAGCAGAAACAAAGTTGTTGTTGCCAGGCTGACAACCACAATCTTCACTGGTATCTCCATCCCCTTCTAGCAAGCCAGTTGCACCAGTACAAGCTTGCCATTCTGAAAAAGGAACACCTACGTTTTCACCAGAAGCCATACAACGGATATCAAACTTGTCAGAACAGTCCTCTACTCCATTTGGCAATTCAAATACCACAAAGTCCAAATCATCTGATGGATTCAATGGATTTAAGCTGAACGTCAGCGTTCCTGGATCATCACAAGTCCATTTATACCAACTAGAAGCAGATTCGCCATTAAGGCAAGTAGGGCAATTCAAGTTGGTCAATTCATTGTTTTGCTGTCCAACACCATTGATAAATTCTACCGAAAATGGGGATTTATCACATAGGATGACCGCAGTCTCACAATCACCTGATGGCTGAGGTACCTGATTAAAGTTATTAATGCATAATTCAAATGTACCCGTATTGCCATTTCGCGCACTAATTTGTAGATAATAGGTAGCACCTACAATCAAGTCGACATCATTAAACGCTTGTGCTATATTTTGTCCAAAAGCATCTGATTGGCAAGCAACCTCTGTAAGCCCATTCGTACAATCCCCAGAAAATAATGCAAATTGAGGGGCCTGTAGTGTTCCGCCAGAATTAAAAGGCTGATTTCCAATTACGGCAATATTGATATCTGTGGCCACTGCAATAAAAGAAAACCAGACATCATTATTGATTTGATTATTCGGAAAACATCCAGGGTTAGCAGTTCCAGATTCGGTTGCTCCTACATTTGAAAAAGCGGCTGGCTGAGAACACCAGTTGACCACATCATTCAAAAGTGTAGCATCAATACACTCATCATTTGCTTGCGCAAAAATCGAGGAACTACCAATTAGAAGAAAAAGAAAAACGCATATAGCATTCCATCTCATAGCAAGGTTGTTTTAATTTGATTAAACCAATTGGCCTAATATTGATACCTCAGACCGTAATATTTGGTTCACTATCACTGGAGTTATACAATTATATTCAAGGCTTTATCCATATTTAAGATGCAGAAAGGCAGAAAATTCATAAAAATCTAAGCCTGTCCCGTCTTCTAAACGTAAAAATTGGCCTTTGTTTATCTAAAAGATTCAATTTGATAGCAAATTGTTGACTAGCTGACGAGCACAAATTGTTAAACTTATGATAACATAAAAATCGGTACATTTGTACATAAAGATAAGCTCTAGGCATCAACTGGTTGGGAATCATGATATAATAATTGATTTTCTGCCCTTAATTTTATCATCTTGTGAAAAAACTCATTCCGAATACGATTACATTAAGCAATCTTTTTTTGGGTTGCATGGCATTAGTTGCATTATTTACAGAAGAACTTTACTTGGTGATATGGCTCGTCGCAGCAGGTGGTGTAGCCGATTATGCAGATGGTGCTGCAGCGAGAATATTAGATGTGCGTTCAGACCTAGGCAAAGAATTGGATTCTATGGCAGATATGGTAAGCTTTGGCCTAGTACCAGGTGCTATTTTTTATTTTCTTCTTTATCGTTTGGACCATGCCATAGAACCCTTGGGCTTAGCTTGGGCTGCTGCTCCCGGTTTTTTGATATCTGTCTTTTCTGGTCTTCGTTTAGCAAAATTCAATTTAGATACACGCCAAACTTATGATTTTTTGGGTTTACCTACACCAGCCTGTACTATTTTGACGGTAGGTTTATTACTCGTTTATATCTATGATCCCTTTGGAATTAGCCTTGGAATCATGAATTACACTTTCCTTTATACGACCATATTATTACTATGTATCCTGCTTATTGCAGAAATACCTATGTTTAGTTTGAAAATACAATCACTTTCATGGAAAGGAAATGAGATTAAAATTATCTTTGCAGCCATATCCATAGGGCTAATTATTTTTAAGTGGTATTTAGCGCCTTTTGTGATTATTTTAATTTATATCTTAACTAATAGCATTTTATTTCTGCTAAATCGAAATACTAGAATATGAAATTCATTGCTGAGATCAACATTATGCCTCATAAAGAATTGTTGGACCCTCAAGGAAAAACAGTTGCAAAGAACATTTCTAACTTAGACATCAGCGGCATTGAAGATGTTCGCATTGGCAAACACATTACTATGAATCTAGAAGCGGCTTCTGAAGAAGCAGCTAAAGAGAAGGTTGATGTGGCATGTAAAAAAATCCTTGCCAATATGATCATGGAAACATACACTTTCACTTTAGCAGCAGCAGAATAATCACCCTAATCTATGGGTATGCTGTATATCGTTCCTACACCTATTGGAAATTTAGAGGATATTAGTCTTCGTGCACTACGAATTCTAAAGGAAGTTGATTTGGTATTGGCGGAAGATACTCGAACCTCCAAGAAGCTATTTTCACATTACGAAATAGAAACACCTCTTCGTTCCTATCATGCACACAATGAGCATGGTATTACTGCTCAACTTGTTGAGCAAATACAAGCTGGCACGGCCATGGCCCTCATCTCTGATGCGGGCACCCCTGGTATTTCCGACCCTGGTTTTTTAATGGTTCGTGCATGCGTGGAAGCCGATGTAAAAGTAGAATGTTTGCCTGGAGCTACTTCTTTTGTTCCGGCATTAGTAGCTTCCGGCCTACCCTGCGACCGCTTCCATTTTGAAGGCTTTTTGCCCCACAAAAAAGGTCGCCAAACACGCCTATTATATCTTGCCAGCTTACCACACACCTTTGCCATACTCGAATCTCCTCACCGTCTGGTCAAATGCCTAAAGCAATTAGCGGAGCATTGTGGTGAAGAGCGAAAAGCATGTGTTGCCAGAGAGTTAACAAAAATACACGAAGACATTCGCACCAACACCTTAGCAGAGTTAATCAAACATTACGAAGCTGCTGGTGTGAAAGGTGAAATTGTAATTGTGGTAGGACCAAAATAAAAAGATTGGAACTATAAGGGCCTGTAAGTAGGTTTTACTCTAAAAGATAAATATATCATGGGACCAATCAGCCACAACTTCCTACAGCATGCCATTCGTATTCCACAAGGATCACCGCAGATGCAAGTTTTTGAAGTGCCTTCAATAGCATATGTAGACAGTGGCCTTTCTTGTGATACCTTTAATATTATTTTTATTAAAGACGAAAATATATCCTTTGATGCTTTGGAAAAAGTAATCGATTATTATCGCTCTAAACAACTAGAGTATTGTATCTGGCTTAGGGATGATAGGCTTTCGCCAAATTTAAGTCAACACTTACAAAAGCTGTCCATTGAACGGCAAAACCAGGAGGTTGGAATGGTTCTCAACCTTAATCAATTTCACCCGATCTCTTCAGTACAACACCAAAATATCAAGTTGGCCCAGTCCAAAGTTGATTTAATGGCTTGTGCCAATGTGATTGCAGAGAACTGGACACCAGCCGATCAAAATGTCATTACTTACTATCAGCAAACCGCAGAAAGCTATCTAGATTCAAATATTCAATTCTTAGCCTATTATGAAGATGGCAAAGCCGTTGCAAGCGTAGAAGTTTTCCCAACTAATGAAAAGGTGGTTGGACTTTACGGATTCGCCACATTGGAGAATTATCGAAAGAAGGGCATTGGATCCTACTTATTTTCCTACGCATTAAATTTTGCGAAAGCAAAAGGGTATCAAGAAGCAGTCCTACAAGCGTCTGAAGATGGAATTGGCATCTATGAAAAGATGGGATTCAAAAGAAAAAATATCTTTTTTGAATATGCTTGAGTACACTGCAATTCAAATTACTTAATATCGAGTAGTAAAACTAAAAATTTGATATCATATAATTTTTGAATACTTATTGCCTAATCAAACTAGGGATACTTGAATGTTAGACAAATAAAGCTGCCAAGAAGGTAGTCACCGTAAAAATGAATCCTACCATAAAAATATTGTAAGAGATCGAAAGAAACTTATACTTCTTATCTAATGCTTTCCCAAGGTAGTATAAATCTCTAGTCATATTCCCGTACATCAACTCACTATCCCGGTAAACGGCATCCATGGCTTCCTCATACTGCTGTACACTTAACTTTGAAAAATTACCAAAAAAAATTACATTCTTTTTTATTACTTCTAAATCCGTGGTACGCTCCGCCAAGTTGGTTACTTTTGGCCTTGCCGAAAGCACTGCAAAAATTAAAGAAGCTAAACCTGTAACCAAGAAAATAATAACAGGCATCAGTATCATGGGTTGGGTCTGCCCAATATTTCGGTAAGAGAGGAAAGTTATTAGTACACTGATTAAAATCGTGTTAACACTGATCATGATATTTGCCTTGTTATCAGCAATGGCACTTAGATTAATATGATTGCGATAATTGGCTCTGAAGTAAGTTTGAACAGCTCGAGTAGGCATCTTTTTTTCCAAATCTTGATAGAGACGTAATGGCCTTTCTTCCCCCTCACCTCCTATTTGTTTGCTATTTAATTTTTCAATAAGATCTCTATGCTGTAAAATATTTTGAGCGAGTACACCTTCATATTTAAGCTTGGCATAATGAGTGTAGAATTTTACTTTTAGCAACGCCTGCAATTGCAAACTTGCCCATTTTTCTTTAGCAAAACGTTCACGATGTAACAACTCCCATTCTAGATGATGCAGTGGATCACGTTCTGCAAATGCAGTAGAATAAAGTGTCGCATTAACAGCATCTGAAAGGATTTTACCAATTAGAGAGGAGATAACTCTACCCTCATAAACCTGATTTATTGCCTCCGAAATATTTTGAATCCTAGCATCTGCTAAATGGTGAACCTTCATAAACTGCTGTGCCTGCTTGACGCTGTTCTCACGTGGAGCGGAGGGCTCCAAAAAATAACCACTACAATAAAACCAAGCAGCAAGCAATACATTCTCTTGTTGCGATGCATTGGTTTTGGTATTTGCCAAAATTTGTTTGGCATTTTCCACAATTTCTGTAGCTAAAGAATAGTTATGATATACTAAACGAGCATCATTCAACTGATTAAATCGTTGTAGGATAAAAGCGTGAGCCTGAGCGATTGTGCTCGGCTGATCAGAGGGCGTTGTCTTTTTAGGGAATTGCTCTTCCATAAGTATCCGTCAAATTAGACTTATATCTGACCAAAGGTACTGTAAAATTTATGTATTTGCGCGGAAACATTAGTTGAAAAGCACGATTTACTATATCTTTGAGTCAATCGAAATGCTGTCGTTTAGATTACAATAGATTCAATCTCTAAATGTAGAGTAAATCTTACTCTATACCCAATGGTTTTAAGCAATTCTACGCATTCTCCTTAAGGTAAGATGTCTTTGCGGCTTCTTGCCCAATTTTTTAGTAAAGCACCACACATTTTTATTCAAACTTAAGAATCGCACTAAATCGGTTTTATGAAAAATCATTTTTACTTTCTATTCGGACTTATCTTGCTTACTGCTACCTGCAATCAGATTCAAGAAATTACCGAAGCAGATGGCATCGAATATGATGCTTCTTATGCCCTTCCTATCGTTGATTCCAAAGTATCTATGGGAGATTTATTGGAAAGGTTTGAAGAAAATTCAGTCTTAACGATTGACCCAGATGGCTTAATTCGTTTCAAATACAGTGGCGATGTTTTATCTCAAACAAGTGAAGATGTCTTCGCTGCAATTAATGAGACCTTAAACGCACTTCCTGAAATTCCAATTTTCTTTAGTCCTCAAACCTTACCTTTTTCACAGCCTGATGGACTTGAAATTGATCAGCTAGATGTAAAAAGAGGGGATATTTATTTTGGTGTATATAACGACACAGGCGTAGCTGTTGAATTCACCCTTTTTGTTCCTGAAGCGATCAAAGATGGAGAAATGTTACGCTTGACGGTTGAAATACAAGCTGATGAGCAGTTGGACCTTAGAGATAATCCTTTTTCTTTTGCAGGTTACCGCCTCATTCCAACAGATGGAAACATCAATGTAGGGTATGAATTAAAAGACTTGGATGGCAATAATATTTCTTTTAATACCGCTTTCCCTTTTGTTGGATTTGACAACCTCGAGTTTTCTTACGCAGAAGGGTATTTAGGCCGCACAGAATATGTGGGAGGAAGGGACACTATAGAAATTGACTTCTTCGACAACTGGATTCGAGGAGATGTTTATTTCGAAGATCCCATTATCACCTTCAACTTTGAAAACTCTTTTGGTATTCCCACCCAGTCCATCGTCAATGTCTTTGATATTTTCACGGTTAAGGGGGAAGTTTTACCACTAGAAAGTGTTTGGTTGCAAGATGGTATTGATTTTCCTTATCCTGAGCTGAATGAAGTAGGAGCAATCAAATCTAAGGCATTTATATTCGACAAAACCAACTCAAATATTGATGTGGTTTTGGGTTCAGGTCCAGTAGCTATTGATTATGATGTAAATGCAGATACTAACCCACTTGAAGACCCTAGTATCAGAGGATTTATAACAGATAGTAGTTATTATAAAGTCCAAGTAGATGTCGAACTTCCTATGTACGGCAATGCTATTGACTTTTTCACAACAGATACTTTCCCCATCAATCTAGGTGATTTTGAGGAAGTGAATGCAGTCGAATTTAAACTAGTATCAGACAATAGCTTACCGCTAAACGTGGATGTTCAAGGCTACTTCATTAATGAATCAGGGGTAGTACTAGATTCTATGTTGAATGGGCAAGAAAGAATAGTACTAGGTGCACCTGTAGATGCCAATGGTAATGTAACAAATGCTATTCAAGCTGAAACGTTTTCTAACTTTGAAGGGGAAAGATTAGAAAAATTAAAAGCTGCATCTGATGTCTTATTACAAATTTCTTTCTCAACCTCTACCGAAGGCAATCAATCCGTAAGAGTAAAATCTGACCAAGATGTACGCGTTAGAATTGGTGCAATAGTGGACCTTAATAATGAATAAACCCAAATACAAGAAACTCAAAACATATGATCATTAGAAAATCGCTCTTATTCTTTTTGCTTTTCAGTATGTCTATTACTACTCAGGCACAATCTGAACTAGGCACCCATTTAATGCGCGGCTTATGGCAAGCGAATCAAACCAATCCTGCTCTATTGCCAGGTCACATGATTAATATTGGCGTGGGAGGAACCTATAACAATTTGCAGGTTTCCAATTTGACCTTTAATGATGTTATTTCTGAAAGAACAGATGGAACAAACGTGATTGATATTGACAAAGCTATTGCGCTAATGGAGGATAATAATTTCATTCGCGAAAGCTCACAAATCGAGACATTAAGCCTTGGCCTAGCCTTTGGCCGCCTCAATATTTTTGCTGGACATCAACTTCGCTTCAATGCTTTTATCAACTATCCAAAAACCTTACCTCAGTTGGCTTGGAATGGTAATGCACAATTCATAGGGCAGGAAATCAATTTTGCCCCTGATGTACAATTATTTGCTTATAATGAATTTGCGGTAGGAGCTGCATATGAAGTTAATGAGATGATCACTATAGGTGGTAAAATAAAGTATCTATCAGGTGTTGAAGATGTTTCTACAGAAGGCAGTCGTCTTAACTTACTTACGGATGAAACCTCTTACCAACTTACGCTAAATGCAGATTATCGAGTAAATTCATCTGGAACCTTGACCTATAATGGATTTGATGATTTAGATTTCAATTTTGAATCAGGTAAATTTGATGCTAGTCAGCTATTCAGTAGTAATGCTGGATTTGCTTTTGATATTGGTGCACACCTGAATTTTGGTCGCTTAGATGTGGCGATTAGTGCACTAGATATTGGCTCTATCAATTGGGAAGAAGATGTAAATAACTACACTTTAAGTGGAAATTATGAGTACTTAGGGCTCGATATCGTTCAAGATATTCTAGATGATACCACAACCATAGGGTCAGTTGTAGATTCTTTAAGGGCGGCTTATGACGTAAGAGAGACAAATGAAAAATATACTACCATACTGCCTACTCGTTTTTATCTTAGCTCCACTTACTTGCTCAATAATAGAGTATCGCTTGGTGGTGTACTCTATGGTGAGCGATATAGGGATGAATTCTTTTTATCCTTTGGCGTAGGCGCCGATATTTTTATTACCGATTGGTTAAGAGCAGGCGCTTTATATGCAGTGAGAGATGATTCTTATACAAATATCGGTATCAACGCAGCGCTTAATATGGGACCTATACAATTGATGGCAGCTACAGATAATATCCTTGCGGCTTTTCAGCCAAAAGATTCTAAAAGTGCAAATGTGAGAATAGGTTTAAATTTTGTGTTTCGTCCAAAGAGCGAGGAAATTAGAAATATAGACGATATTAGTGATCAAGATCGTTTTTTTAATAATAAACCAAAATTCTAAAAATAGGAGAGTCTCAAAACTTAAAGTTTTGAGGCTCTCCTATTTATCCCAACTGGCTTTCCAGCCGTTGAATGACCAAACTCGTTATCCTTCGATTAATTTCTCCCTCATATTGACGATAATAATCCATTTCCACCAAAGTAAACATACCCACCACCATCCCAAACAATAGTCCTCTTAGACGATTATCTTTACTTACACTGTGTGCAATTTGCTCTACTCTTTTTTGAGTAGACATTTGATAGAAAGGTACTTTCCTTTTCTCCATGTAGTGTAAATACATCCTGCAAATAAGGTCATTTTGCATTTTCAGGATGGGCCTTAGGGTTTTATTTTGGAATTGTTCATTCGGATTTTCTGCCTCATAAGTCGTATTTATAGTAGGCCGAATGCTTAATCTATCATACATTCTTTAATTCTTTTACTTTCCTTAAAGAAAATAGCACCAAAATTGTTGCGTAAAACAAGGAAAAAGCAGATATTTGCATTCGCTTTTAGGAATTGACAATAATGTTAGGCTTTTAAAAGCATAAACTATCAAAAGCGTAGTTTAATTTAGGTTCAACTATATCACATTAGGCGCGGTAGCTCAGCTGGTTAGAGCGCAGGATTCATAATCCTGAGGTCGGGAGTTCAAGTCTCCCCCGCGCTACAAGGTTTAACACCACTTGCTCTTATCATTTATCTGATAAGGGCATTTTTTATTTCTAAAAGCTATGTACGATTGCTATGTCCCCTTCAACCTTACATATAATATACGCTATAAAGGCTATTCCACTAATTTAGCTAAGCTTTCCCTTAAGCATCTCAATAGAGGAGTAATTTCTACAAAAAATCGAATGTCGCTCTTTTTAATTTAACTCAACATATTTGATTCTAAAACCAAAGTAATGGCAATAGAAGGTCGGTCTAAGTTACTAATTAGCGAACTCGTATTTAAAGAAATTAGAGTAGACAAAGGCATCCTTGATCAAAATTATCAGTCGAGCTCCCCCCCTATGACAGTCCCTAGAATCTGAGCTAAAAAGCTCAAAATACTGCTAATTTACCCTCTTAGTAAATAAGTTATTTACCTATATTTTTCAATAATAGCTACTTAAACAATTTACAGCTTGACAAAGCATAGTTTCGTCTGAATTTCATCTGTTCAAATGCTACTATCACCTTTTCGATTTCCCACAAATCCAGAATTTATCAAAACCGATATTTTGATGAAACACTTGTGTCTAATTAGTTAGGCTAGAAAATTGGTATAATAAATTCTTTTAGTCAGCTCAAAAATCGTGCGTAACTTCCCTATTGTTAGTTACTTACTATTTTTGAGCTGACGAATTTATTATACAAGCAATTTTGACTAGCCGCTTAAGTGTAAGGATATGAAAAGTAAACCGTCAGTGCTTAAACAAAAGTACTCTAAAAAGGTCAGTCTTACATTAAGCTGCTGGCGATAGGAGAGTGACGCACGGTTTTTTGTAGAAACTCCAATCTGTCAGCCTTTGAATGAAATTTTATTGCACAAGCAATTCTGACTAGTCGCTTAAATCTCATATTTCACCCTTTTTTCATTCCCAAAAAAACTGTATTTTATTCCTTATAATTAGGTAGAAACTTAGAGTATATCTAACTTTCATGATTGAGATAGCGCTAGTAAATTTAATGCTGAACGACACAAAATAGCAAGTAATGCCATAGCATTGGTAAATATTTCAACGATGTGCAGGCGAAAATTTATCACAACTAGCTAAATAATGAAGTGTCAAACAGATGTTTACAACAGTTTCACATACTCCTAATCGTAATCTCGTTCTCTCTGGTCTATTGTAGCTATCAATTAGCTAAACTCCTTAGAATGATATTCAGAAGTAGAATTTAATTATTTACCTTTTAATTACTCTAAATAAGATGTCGATAGAATGGAATTATAGAATTTATTGAACTGCTGTAGAAAGTGCAAACAGAAGTTTCAGCCTATATTATTAAAATCGTTAAATCATGAAATTTATCAGTCAAAGGTTTCAAACTTTAATTGTAATAATATTAACCCTACCCTTCTTTTGTGATTGTAAAAAAGATCATAATTCTTCTATTTCTTCTCCAGAATCAAATAATAATCTTTCTCTTGAGGATTCAATCGGCGTTTTTCCCCCTGAGGGATATTCTCTATCTTGGAAAGATGAGTTTGTGATCTTTGATCCTTCCAATTGGTCTAAAGGATTAGTCCATGATGATGATCCATCTATCAGGATGATTTGGAATATGCAAACAGGTGGCGAACATTTACTTAATGACAAATATGCAGGATACCTTCTTGATGAAAATGCATATGTAGAAAATGGACTCCTTTATCTAGTTAACAAAGAAGAAACTATTGAGGGTATCGATCCCCTTGGTGAATTTGCATATACAACTGGTTGGATTCAATCGCTCCAAAAGGTAAACTTTAATGGAACACAAAGACCCATTTATCTTGAGATAAAAGCAAAATTTCCTAGAGGAGAGAAAGTTTGGCCAGCTATTTGGCTAATCGACGACTCTCCTAATAGAATGTGGCCACCAGAAATTGATATCTGGGAATACTTTGGCGTCTTCTTTAATCCAGATTGGGGATTAGATCGAATGTATATGCGTTACATCTATGGCCACTGGTCTGACCCTGAGGATCATAGTCTATGGATCGAACCTTTTCAGCAAGACTATACATCTTCCTATAAATGGCATATTTTTGGCTTTAAATGGAATAGTTCTGCTATGATTTGGTATATCGATGGAGAGGAAGTCCACCGAAAAACCAGAGGTCTAGAAGTACCAAATTCTGACTGGCCTAATGTTCCAATGGCGCTTGTTGTCAATAATGGTCTAATGTCAAGTGTCGAAAAAGGAAATACCCCATTCCCAAATGAGTTAATTCTTGACTATATGCTGCTTTATGAAAAGGACTAGACATAGTCATAAATAGCTCCTGATTTTAAGTTTTAATCTAGAAATCTAGGCATTCGTATACTATAATTTGTTATAATTTCTCTTTTCGCTTTTACATCTTTTAATTTTCGAACATCACAAGATCGACTACCATTTAATCATCCTTCGCTTTTTTAATCTAAGTGTTTTCGCCTAGCATATTGGATAATATAAATAATGTAACTCCACAACTAAATTTGAGCTCTTGGTCCAATTGGGCGACTTATAAATTAACATCATATTAAAAATTAAACATATATCATTTATTAAAATGACTATTTATAGCTTATCTAGGAAATACTCAAATTTGTGCCAATCGAATGCACCAAAGCTATTCTTGAAAAAAGCTATTACACTTTAATTTCCCCTTTATAACGATGGCACTTCCAAAACCCTTCCAAGACTTGGCATTTAACATTTTTTAATTCAAAAGCATTCTCTCTTTCTATACGGTTGTAGTTTTAAAAATTAACTCAAATGCCCCTTATCCTTTTAAGTAGTTTGGTTACTTCTCAATAGAATAGCTGAGTAGCAGTAACATTTCCTTCAGAATAACTTTGAGTGCTCCTATCTAAAGGATAAATCCCAAAAAACGCTGAATTCACTTTATTGCTCCTGATAAACCCTTACATAATCAATCTCATAACGAGAGGGGAAAGAAGTAAAACTTGGATCGCCTCCATTTTGGCCTCCGATGGCAAGATTGAGTAAAATATAATGTTTTGGCTCCCGAAATGGATTATTTACATTTCCCCTTTGATTAATCGTTTTACTCAAATCTACAGTATTAAGAAGTTGATCATCCAGATAAATCTTAATCTCAGCTGCATCCCAATCCATTCGCCAAATATGAAATTTTTGATCCCATTCCGGATCGCTAAAGCTAGATACTGGTGTTCTAGAATCGTCCCAAATAGCTTGCCACCTTTCGGGGCCTGCCCAAGCTGCATTAGCCAGAATATTGCCGTCGTAATACTCCATGATATCAATTTCTCCACCGCTTGGCCATTCATGACCTGTTCCTAGCGTCCAAATCGCAGGCCATAACCCTTCTTCCGCACTGATTTTTGCACATATTTCAAATCTTCCATATTTCCAACTATGCTTATTCTGTGTGTTTATACTTGATGAAGTATAGTGGATTTCAGGTCTATTGATTCTCCAATCAGAGTTATTTGGATCATAATTCGGATTAGGAAAGGTATCTCGTCGTCCTTCAATGACGAGTACCCCATTTTCCACGAATGCATTATCTTCTTGATACCACTGATCTTCCCTATTTCGAACAAAACCTTTTTCATATGACCAGTTATTAGGATCCGGAGGGCCATCTTCTTCAAATTCTTCGGCCCAAACGAGTACATAAGTTTTTTCTGCTTCGATTGGTTCTGGTTCTTGTGTGGAAGATTCATTCTTATTGCAGCTGTAAGCTAGGCTTGCTAGCACCAGTGGTAATAGGTAAGCTGAGCATTTAGAATTCCAAAACATTGTTGTATAATTTTTTGTAAAAATTCTGTTTTTAAATAATTGCAACACATTATTGATGGTCATCCAAATAAATGTAATAGACCCTAATATCCAGAAAATTAGTGATCAATTAAAGCCATTGTTTTGTACCTTGCCCAAGGCAAAATATAGAAAATAAAATATATTTGATACCTTAATATAAGGCACAATTTCATTGCCTACTCTAAATCAACAGTATAATAGTTTGACGAGTAAGTCAAAGCATTTACTATTCCTGCGTTATTTAGTTTCGGATCGATGGCGAATTTTCTTTTTGTATATCCCATACTACTCAGCATTCAAAGAAAAAATAAAATGGTATATGATGATCGATATGCATCAAAATTTCTGAAATACAAACACTCGTTAAAGGTTTAATAATTCATCTTATGATGTTGTTACATTGGAAGACGGGGTTAATTTCCTCTGCACTTTAAAAAAGTATTACTTAGTTAGAGTAGAGAATTCAATTTCAATCATATTAAGCCAAGAAGCATTTTTGGGTGCAAAGACGAATCCAATCTTTTGAGTGTGTTAAGCAGCTGTTTGCGCATCAAAACATTCATAAAAAGAATGATAGCCGTGTAGATTTATGAGTGTGTTTAAATTTTATTCAAACTGGCAACCAACGATTTGAGCCTGCCTACCAGCAAGCGCAAACTCCAACAGGCACAACCAGATACAGTAACATAGCTTTTATTCAAGCTTGCTGAAACAGCTTGAAACGTCTTGCCAGTGTATAGCTTAAGTAATGCTTGAGCGCGCTGTTGCTTCCCGACTTTCAAACTGCCTTTTCTCAATAAACTACGAAGATATTTATAGTCCAGCAGGCACGGTTTTCGGCAAACTACTTAAGTTGTAGGCCTGATCAATTTTCGTATCTTAATTTTTTTATCATTTATAAGAATTACTTAGTAAAGTTATAAAATACTGAACTTCGATATGGGCGAGATTTATCCTTTTCTATCCAGATTTTAACCCAATCAAAAAGATTAGATCAAATAGCGGTCCAAAACCATGACGCAAAATACCAGTTATCTGATAACATGCTAAAAGAAATATTTCAAGAGGGTGATATATCGATATTGAATAAATCTAAAAAATGAAACAAACAACTGTAAATGAATTGATAATTATTAATGAACTTACTGGGTGATTCAGGTGAATTAAAGTTATCCAAACAGCTATTGCGACCCCAAGCCCAAAGCAGCAACAAGCTTCATCAATTGTAAGCTTCAATCTTAAATACTTAAAATCAATATCCTAGAACTCGAGCAACCCAATTTCAGAGGTATTCTAATGAATTCAAAAAGAAAATAGTTGATTTGACTTAAATCAATCATTCTAATCTGATAATCAATATTTCAAGTCAAATACATCATTCTTGTGGAGATATCGTCTCATGACAACCTACCTACCTTAAGCAAGTAGTTATGACTATACCAAAATTAATCTCAGTTATAGGAAAACCAAATCTAAAACCACACCCATTAACGAAATTTTACATTTCAAAGACAGTTTTATTGAAAATAAAACAATAAATTAATATATTATTACCTAATATAATTTTACGCTTTACGTAATGGACGAAGGTATTTTTTTGTTATTTAATAAGTGGGAATTATTTATAAAATGACAATATGAAATTAGAGTATAAGCCGATCGAAAAAAACACATTAGATATTATCTATGTTAATAGAATGAAACAACCCTATCTGGGGCTAAACTGGCACTTTCACCAAGAATTTGAACTGATCTATTTTCTCGAAGGACAAGGTATGCGTATCGTGGGAGATGATATTTCTAATTTTAACAAAGGTGAGTTAGTTTTAGTCGGGGGATGGCTACCACATCTCTGGCGTAACGATTGCGATCAATATAAGGATAATCCCTCCGACTTTATCGTCATCAAATTTTTAAAGGAATATAAAGGGATAAACCTTTTTTCGGTGCCTGAATTAACAAAAATCAACCAACTACTAATGAAAGCTCGCCGAGGGCTATTGTTTCCTAAGAAGATTCTAAACCAAGTACATGACCTTATTATTCATTTAAGCAAATGTAATTCTTCTGAAAAATTCTTCAATTTTATTCAACTGCTACATATTCTATCACAAACAGATGATTATAAGCCTTTAGCTAGTCCCGAGTTTGTATTACCAAACCAAACCAATAACGAAAACCGTTTGCAAAAAGTAATCAATTATGTTTTTAATAACTATGCCAAGACCATTACCTTGGAAGAAATTTCTGGAGTCGCTTTCATGACACCACCAGCCTTTTGCCGTTTCTTTAAAAACAGTACCAACAAAACCTTTTTAGAATTCCTTAACGAATTTAGGGTAGGTAAGTCTTGTCAATTGCTAATTAGTGGAGAAAAGAATATAAAGCAGATTTGCTACGAGGTAGGTTTCAATTCACTAACAAATTTTAACCGTGTTTTTAAATCCTTCAAAGGTGAATCTCCTACCAAATACCGTGCTGCCTTTAAAACCATCCGCCTACAGTGAGACTAAACTAATATCCCAACATTGTTAGCCTGTTTCATTTCTTCAGTCTTTCGGCCAGTTAAAATATGGTCAGCCATAGTTAATTCTCTACCGCAACAGTTCTAATTAAGCTTCTACATTTGTAAAGGGATGTTATGTCTTCTTTAGTTTAGCCTCCCACGTTTTATAGACAAACAACAAATATAGATGAAAATCTCAAGGGTTGAAACCTTCATACTTACCAACCAATTAGAAGGAAGTTTCTTCTTTTCTCAGTGGGAATATAGTGAAAGAAAAATCTGTATTGTAAAAATCACTGCCGATAATGGACTCTGTGGCTGGGGTGAGGGTTATGGACCGGCTAATATTATACAGGCGGGTATCCATCATTTAAAACCTATTATTATTGGAAAAAATCCTATTGAGCAAGAGACCATCTGGTTCGAGATGTATCGCAAAACACTAGACTTTGCGAGGCGTGGTGTACTGACTGCTGCTCTGAGTGCTATAGATGTTGCCCTTTGGGATCTGAAAGGGAAGTTCTTCGATCTACCTATCAGTGTTTTACTAGGTGGTCAAAATCGTCAAAAAGTGGTTCCCTATGCTACAGGTCTATATTTTTCAAAAAGTCATCAACTTGCTAAAAACTTGGCTGAAGAAGCCGAACATTATGTAGATCAGGGCTTCCGTGCCATAAAAATGAAAGTTGGCTTATCTATAAAAGATGATATCCACCATATCAAATCAATAAGGAAAGCCATTGGATATGATATTTCTTTGATGATTGATGCCAATCACGCTTATTCTCTCAGAGAAGCGCTTAAATTAGCAAGATTGGCAGAACCCTATGATATAAGCTGGTTCGAAGAACCAGTCTCTCCTGAATTCTATAATCAATACCGAGATCTTCGAAAAAAAACAAGCATCCCCATTGCAGGGGGAGAGTGCGAGTACCTTAGATATGGCTTCCTACAATTACTTAAAAATAATTGCCTCGATATTTTACAATTAGACATCTGTGCTTCAGGTGGGCTAACAGAAGCGAAACGTATCGCTTCTCTTGCTAGTACATATGGTGTTGAAATAGTACCACATACTTGGGGTACAGGTATCGCCTTTCATGCAGCTTTGCACTTTATAGCAAACCTTGAACCAATCCCTGGAAGGCTTTGCTCTCCCGATTTTTATATAGAATACGATCGAACGGAGAATGCAATTCGGGAGAACCTAACACGCCCCTGTATCAAAATGGAAAATGGATATATTAAAGTGCCTCAAGGTTCCGGCCTTGGTATAGAAATAAATGAAGATGCTCTGCGTGAATATCAAACAACAGCTTTTATTTAGGAATATAGTTTTCTATGTCAAAGGCCATTGATTGAATAAAAATTTATTGCGCTATGAACTTTGGATATCTAAAAATGTACCTGAATGGACAACTTATCGATGCGTCGAACGAACAAAGACAGGACATTATCTGCCCAGCCAATGAAGAAAAAATATCAGAAGTGGCTTGGGCAAGTAAGGAAGATGCATTAGTAGCCCTATCATCTGCACAAAAAGGCTTTAAGATATGGTCCTCCTTATCATTAGCAGAACGAACAACATGGATGCTACGTTTTCGGGAGGCGATTTTAGAAAAAGAAGACCTTTTGCGCCTAGCTATCATGCATGAAATGGGAAAAACTTATGAAGGTGCTTATGAGGATATCGAAGCCCTAGCCAATGGTTTGGAATGGTACCCCTCCGCCATGAAGCATATGCGCGAAGAACAAATCCCAGATTATGAAAATACACATCGGCATAAAATGATACAGCAACCTGCAGGTGTGGCAGTAGCATACTTAGCTTGGAATTTCCCCTTATTAAATGCTGGCTTCAAAATAGGTCCCGCTCTAGCTGCTGGTTGTAGTCTCATTATTAAACCCTCTGAACTATCGCCCGTTTCGGCTTATCTAGTCGGTCAAATTTTATACGACATTCAATTCCCACCTGGCGTCATCAACATACTCTGTGGTCCTCCCGAAATAGTAGCCACTACCCTATCCAAAAGTCAAGTCCCTAGCGTAGTCACTATGATTGGTTCCACAGCAACTGGTAAAAGAGTAATCGCTGATAGTGCTACTTCTATCAAAAAACTCAGTATGGAGCTAGGTGGAAATTCACCCTTTATCGTTTTTGATGATGCGGATATAGATGCTGCACTCGATTTGGCGATAGGTATAAAGTTTGGCAACAGTGGACAGATCTGCGTGGCTGCTAATCGCTTTTTTATACAGCATACCATATACAATGAGTTCGTAAAAACCTATGTGGAAAGAACCAACAAACTGAAGCTGGGCTTTGGTAAAGAACAAAGTCCAGATATGGGCCCCTTAGTCAATAAAGCTGCCCAAAAACGTATGCAAAGTTTGGTGAAAGATGCCATTTCGAAAGGGGCAAAACTATTGACAGGAGGGAAAATACCTGAAGATTTTGAAAAAGGCTATTGGTTCGAACCTACCGTATTATCAGACGTAAGCCCTGATATGAAGGTCTATAAAAATGAAATTTTTGGCCCGATTGCAGGCTTCACTCGATTTCATAGTGAAGAGGAAGTGATAGCACTAGCCAATGATACCGACTATGGCCTAGCCTCTTATCTTTTCACAAATGATTATTATCGAATAGAACGTTTTTCCAATGCACTGCAATTTGGCGAAGTTCAGGTAAATGGAGTAAAATATGCCATTTATCTACCTCATGGTGGTATCAAGAATAGTGGTATTGGACATGATTGTTCTCATTTAGCACTAGAGGATTACTTGGTTAAAAAACGAATCACTATCGCCCTTTAAGGCTAACCAAATATAGAATTATGGAAATTTTTCTTCCCTTTTTACTGGTCATTTTCGCTAGCCTTTTTCAAGGTAGCTTTGGCCTTGGCATGAAATATATGGCCCCGCTTAAATGGGAAGCATGGTGGCTAGTTCATGTTACTATAGCCATGATTATCTTTCCCTTAGTTTGGGCATTGATGGTCGTTCCTAACCTATTTGGTATCATTGCCGAAGCACCTTCCTCTGCCATTCAATTAGGAATGTTTTTTGGATTTTTGTGGGGAATAGGGGGAATCATGTTCGGACTAAGCGTCCCGTTTATAGGTTTATCGCTTACCATGGGCATTGTAATGGGGCTGGCAGCATCAGCAGGTTCCTTGATTCCATTCTTTCAAATGGAAGATGCCACTACTAATCCATCTTTCTTTTATGTAATGTCAGGAGTAGCTCTAATGCTAGTGGGCGTAGCCATCACTGCAAAAGCAGGAATTGATCGTGATCTTCAGGCTGATACTACCAAGAATTCTATGAATATTTCTAAAGGTATTATGATCGCGGCTACTTGTGGATTACTATCTGCTTTGTTAAATGTAGGCTTTGCTAACGCAACACCCGTTGCTAAGACCGCAGAAGAAGCTGGAGTAATTACTCGAAATAGTAGCTTAGCTGCTTGGGTAGTAGTACTAGTAGGGGCTTATATCATGAATGCAGGTTATGCCATTTTTCTACTATTTAAGAATAAAAGCTGGACCTCTTTTAAGGTTGCCAAGTCAGGAAAAGCATACCAATGGTCAATCATCGCAGGTCTTTGCTGGTTCGCAGCTCTAGGAATATACGGTCAGGGCTCTGCTTTAATGGGAGAACTAGGGCCAGTTATCGGATGGCCAATGCTATTGGGGTTATCTTTGATCATCAGCAATATATGGGCCTATCGATCAGGTGAGTGGAAAGGTGCAAAAAAACCATTTCGCCTCCTACTCCTAGGCCTAGTCGTCTTAATTGTAGCTAGTGTCCTACTAGGATATTCAAATACTATTTAATATTGACTTTTTATTATAATCACTCCATATGCAAGCTGTCGAGCAAAAATCATTTTCTCCACAGATCATTAATAAGCTTAATGATACAGGTGTCATTGCAGTTTTGGTCATTGATGAGCTCCAAAAAGCTATTCCTTTGGCAAAAGCACTCATCAAAGGTGGGGTAAATGCAATTGAATTAACCCTTCGTACCCCTGTAGCTATAGAAGCTGCGCGAGCTATCAAACAGGAAGTACCTGATATATTGGTTGGCCTAGGAACCGTATTAACCGAGGATCAAGTGAAAGCTGCTTCCAAAATTGAAGTTGATTTTGCAGTAGCTCCTGGATGTAATCCAAGAATTATAAAAAAAGCACAAGATTATGGTTTATCATTTGCTCCTGGAATAGCTACTCCAACAGATATTGAAATGGCACTTGAACAAGGATGTCGTATTCTGAAGTATTTTCCAGCAGAAACATCCGGTGGATTAAAACATCTGGATAGCATGGCTGCTCCCTATCAACACTTAGGACTCAGCTTTATCCCACTTGGCGGAATTAATATTTCCAATGCAATTCCGTATCTAAAATCATCAAAAATCCTGGCTGTTGGAGGTTCCTGGATGACCAAACGACCATTAATCCAAGCAGCAGACTGGAAAGCCATTACTAAAAATGCCAAAGAAATTAGAAACCTTATAGATCAAATCACAGGATAGCGTCATGAAAAATATAGTAACATTTGGAGAAATTATGGGAAGGTTTTGTCCACCTTTATTTCAGAGGTTCCGGCAAAATATGCCTGGCGTTATGAACATCACCTTTTCAGGAGCGGAAGCCAATGTTGCCGCATCCATATCCATACTTGGTGGAAAAGCCAAATTTGTCACCTCCCTACCCAATAATGATATTACAAAAGCTTGCATAGCGAATCTTAAGGGTTTAGGAATCGATATATCGGGAATAAAAATATGTGATGAAGGTAGGTTTGGTCTCTACTTCGTTGAGAGAGGAGCGAATCAACGTCCTAGTAAAGTGATCTATGACAGACTATATTCTTCTGTTTCTTTGATGCCAGGCAGTGCTTATGATTGGGACAACATTTTTGAAGAGGCAGGATGGCTGCATGTAACAGGTATAACACCCGCACTTTCAGAGAATGCTGCAGATGCCGCTCTGACAGCTGTAAAAGAAGCAAAACGGCGCAATATTACTACATCCACAGATCTTAATTTTAGAAAAAACCTTTGGACATGGAAACCTGGAATGCCCGCCAAGATATTAGCACAAGAAACCATGAGGACTATGATACCCTATATCGATGTGGTGATTGGCAATGAAGGTGATGCTCACGATGTTTTAGGCATCGCAGCAGAAGGAGCGGATGTGGAATCTGGCAAGTTAGATGCTTTAAAATATATCGAAGTAGCCAAAGAAGTCATTCACCAATTTCCTAACGTTCATAAAGTAGCAATAACCTTGAGAGAAAGCATATCTGCTTCTTACAATAAATGGGGTGCAATGCTCTATGACAAAGAATCCGAAAAAGTATATTTTGCACCTGAGGAAGAAGGCCAATACACCCCTTACAATATAAATAATATTGTAGACAGAGTTGGTGGAGGAGATTCTTTTGGTGCCGCGTTGATATTTGCACTTAATACACCCGAATTATCTGATCCTAAATCCGCTATCAGGTTTGCAGTGGCTTCATCTTGTTTAAAACACTCCATAAATGGGGATTTCAATTTCAACACAAGAGAAGAAGTCGAAAGATTGATGAAAGGCAATACTTCCGGGAGAGTAATTAGATAAGGATGAAGAACTTAAATTTGAAATCGTTCTTATTATTCCTAATCATCGGAATAGTAAGCTGTGACACAAAAAAAGAGGTAACCATTAGTACCAGTCCCAATGTCCTAGTAATAATGGTGGATGACCTCAATGACAATATAGGCGCTCTAAAAGGTCATCCACAAGCTTTGACTCCTAATATGGATAAACTTGCTCATTCGGCAACTTTATTCCTCCATGCTTATTCCAATGCCCCTATGTGCGGCCCTTCACGTGCTTCTATGTTTACAGGAATATATCCACATCATTCCAACAATTATTTCCAAGAGCCTTGGTTCCAGTTTGAGACCTTAACCAACTCTCGCACTATAATGGAACAATTTAAAAAAGAAGGATACAATGTTATTGGAACAGGAAAAATCATGCATCATAATCGTAAAGAAATGTGGACCCATTTTGAAAATGATGCCGATTATTCCCCGACACCTTTTGATGGGGTAAAGCAAGTGCCCCATCCCGATGTGCCTGCGGCATTCGCAGAAATTGGCTGGGTAGATGGTTCCCTTGGTCCTTTTTTGAATTTGGAAAGCCGTACCAATAGCCAAGGCAAACCGCTGCAATGGATCACCGGAAATGAAAGAACTGGTTTTAATCCCATGCGGTACATTAATGATGATGATCGCGATCCCACCCCTGACGAAAGAAATGCTACTTGGGTTGCCAATAAACTCAAGGAATTAGCAGTAGATACCTCCGGGATTCCATTCTTCCTGTCCGTAGGTTTCTTAAGACCACATACCCCCCTAGTAGCTCCCCAAAAATACTTTAAGCAGTTTCCACTTGAAAATATCCAACTAGTCGCGATTGAGTCTGAAGATGAAGAAGATACCCATCTGACCGCTGCCTATCAAGGAGACCTCTTTACCCTTAGTATGGGAAAAAGAATGTTCAATGCAATAAGCAAAGCTTACGGAAACTCAACATTAGGTCTCAAAAAATGGACACAAGCTTACTTAGCTTGTGTAGCAGCAGTAGATGAAAATATAGGAGAAGTTTTGGACGCACTTAGTAGCAGCGGTCTAGACAAAAACACAATCGTAGTACTTGCTAGTGACCATGGCTTCCACATGGGAGAAAAAAACTACCTCTACAAAAACTCCCTATGGGAAGAAAGTACTCGAGTACCTTTAATATTTAGGGCACCTGGTATTACAAACCCTAGTTCTGTTGTATCACAAGCCGTATCCCTGATTGACGTCTATCCTACTCTCTTAGACCTTTGCGGCCTCTCAACTAATACGACCAAAAATGAAAAAGGACATCCCTTGGACGGCAAAAGTTTACTCCCTTTTTTAAATAACCCCTATACAGATACATGGACAGGTGCCCCCGCAGCACTCTCTGTTGTCTTTGCAGGAAATAAACATAAAAGGGAGCCCTCCATGCAACATTACTCGATTAGAACGCAGCAATACAGATATATCCTTTACAATAATGGAATGGAAGAATTATATGACCACTATGTAGATCCCAATGAATGGAATAATATAGGAAGTACTCAAACAGCAGTTTTGAGAAAAATGCGCCAGCAGCTCCAAGAAATTGTAGCTCCTGTTAAGTTGGCTGGATTCAAAAATATGACAAAATAAAGTACAGTATGAGATTACTCTTAATTACAATACTGCTTCTAGGGTTTTATCAACCTACATTTTCGCAAATGACGCTTTCGTTAAATGGCATGTGGGAGATCATTTTCGATGAAAATAACGAAGGTAACACTGCCAACTGGATAAGTGCTGATGTATTTGATAAATATCCGGATATACAAGCTATTGAAGTCCCTAGTGCTTGGGAATTAATTAAAGAAGATTATGAAGGTGTTGCTTTTTATAAAAAAGAGTTTGAAGTTCCTTCTACTTGGCAAAATAAAATCGTACATCTCCAATTTGGAGCAGTCAACTATTTATCAGAAGTATGGCTAAATGATGAAGTTGTGGGTTTTCATGAGGGTGGGTTTACGCCTTTTGAATTCCGAGTAGATGAGATGATCAAAGTCGGAAAAAAAAATGTTTTGACGGTAAGGGTAGTCGGTCCCATAACTCTTACAGATAAAAGAATAGACGGCATTGGAAAAATGGAAACTGCACAATGGCGTGGTGGCCTAACGGCTGGAATATGGCAGGGAGTTCAATTAATGGCTACTTCAGAAATTGTCATAGCTGATGTTTTTATACAACCTAACATTCAGGATAATACGGTGAATATTCAAATGACATTCGACCATACTGGCATCAAAAATAGTGATGCAAATCTCCGTATTAACATCAAAGAAAAACAAAATGGAAAAACAGTTGCAAGATTCACCGAATCATTGAAACTCCATTCAGGAATTAATCTCAGAGAGACAAAATTAAAGATTCCAAACGCAAAATATTGGTCACCAGAAACACCTGATCTATATCAGGCAGAAATAATTGTAAAAAAAGAGGGTACCATATCTGATCGTCAAGAGGAGCAATTCGGTATGCGAGAATTAACTATCAAGAACAAGGACTTTTATCTCAATGGAAAACGAATACACATAAAAGCCACTTTCTTTGAAGGCTTATATCCAAATGGAATAGCTTACCCTGATAGTGAAGAAATGGCCCGACGAGAGATTCAACTCGCAAAAGAAGCAGGTTTTAATATGATACGCCCATGGCGAAGACCACCAGCACCTATGTGGCTGGACCTCGCCGACGAAATGGGGGTCTTGGTAGTTGGTAGTCCTGTTTTGGAGTGTATGACCCTACCCCTATCAACACCTTATCTACCCAAAAGAGTAGAACACGAAGTGCGTCAGTCTATCTTAAGGGATCGCAATCGAGCTTGTGTAGTTCAATGGGAGTTATTTAACGAACTCCATCGCCCAGTTTTGAAGCAACTTATGAGGCCAATGGCTATGCTGGCTCGAGACCTCGACCCTACTCGTTTAATTCTAGATGAGTCCGGTGGCTGGGCCTATGGAGCCAATATGTACCTACCTAATGAGTATGAGCCCACCAAATTCAATGATATCCATAACTATGCAGGACCTTTCGTTAATCGCTTCCATTATGAAGGTTACTTATCTATAGGACTGACCAAAGAAGAAAAAAAATCAAAGGGTTATCAAGGTAGTAAAGTAGGACGAAACGTGGTTCCTGGTCTGATGTCTTATGTTTCCGAACTTGGATATGGCAGCCTGCCTGACTTAACCGAGGTTACGAAGTTGTTCACAACAAAAGGTAATCCCCTGACCCCCGCCTATAGATACCACCTACGCCTCCATGACGAACAGCAACACATGTTACAAGAAAGCGGTTTCGCTCAGTTATACCCGGACATGCAGCAATTTTATCTGGATCAACAATCGATTCATGGCACCGCTAACAAACGCATGATCGAAGCCGTCAGGTCTAACCCTCTGGTAGATGGTTATTGTATCCATGCCCTAGCAGCCGGAGACTGGATCCTAGGTGCCGGGCTAATCGACATCTGGCGACGCCCAAAATCGTATGCTTATGAAGCCACTCGCGCTGCCAATCAGCCCCGCATCCTTAGCATTCGCTTAGCATCCCGTAACGTTTATGCTCAAGCAGGAACTACGCTGGATATAACTGGCATCAATGACTTAGCCTCTATTCAGGCAAACGTAAGAATAGAAATCAGCAATGGGAAAGGTAAAACCGTATTTAAACGTTCATTTCAAAAGGAATTTACGTCCGGTATTTCTACTCTTTTCTCATCCATGTTAGATACCAAAAAATGGAAGGGTACCTACACAATTAATGTTCACGTACACGATCAAGCCGGTAATCAATTGACTCATAACCGCTATACCTTTGATGTGTTTCCACAAAAAAGTGTACGACTACAAAAAAGAGAAATTGCTCTTTTCAATAAGAACGCAGCCTTATCTGATTACTTCCGTACCCAACAGGTTCCTGTATCTTCTTTTAATACGACCACACCAACCAATGTTCCAGTAATCGTTACGGATTATGATTCAGCGGATAAACGATTACCCTTTTCAACCTTGCTGTCCTTCGTCAAAAAAGGTGGAACTGCATTGTATCTGCAACACCAGTATAAGCTTGGTATGATTGAAACAGACCACCCTGCCTTTCCCTTTACAGCTAGGGTACATCCAGCTAGAGGTCTATGGACATGTATGCCCCATTTAATTCATGATCATCCCATTTTTAATGGATTACCTTCTGGTGGCCCTATGCGTAGCCTTTTTGAAAATGTTTGGCCAACCCTAACTCTCCGCGATATTGATTTGGAGGAAGGTACAACACCAAAGCCAATCGTAGGCACTATTGCTTTCGATTGGTTCTCACGAGAACACCAACTCCAATACTCAGGCCCAGGATCTTCATGGTGGGGGTCTGAACTAATCATCTTACCCTATGGCCAAGGTCAACTGATTGTTTCACAACTCAGACTATTAGAAAATTTGGGTATAGACCCCGTTGCAGATCAAATTCTGAAAAATATGCTGACGTTCATCACCAAGTAAACAACCTCAAATATGAAAAATAACTGTGCTACCCATAAATCAGTATGTATCCTATGGTTTCCCATCTTATTTCTGTTTGTTGCGCTTACATATCCAGTAATTAGTCAGGAACAACCGCAAAATTACTGGTCTCAATATGGGGATTCTCCTGTGGATATGGACTGGCAGGCGCAGTGGATATGGACCAAGCCATCTTTGAAAGCAGATATGGTTCTGGCCAGAAGGACTTTTGATTTACAGGAAGTACCCCAAAAGAGCACCCTCTTTATTACCGCATCTTCTCAATATCAATTGTTCGTCAATGGACAATACATCCAGCGGGGTCCAGCCCGAAGTGCACCACATCATCAATCCTATGACATTTTAGATGTCAGGCCTTACCTCCAAAAAGGAGCAAACTGTATAGCTATCCGGGTTCATCACCAACAAAATAAATATGCCTACCATTTTAAAGGAAGATCTGGTTTGCTGGCTCAATTGGAACTCACATCCGACAACAACCATACAATCATATCCACAGACAACCAGTGGAAAGCACTACCCGATCCAGCTTGGGACAGCCAAACACCTGTTATTAATCGGTTTCAAATGGTTGTAGCTGATAGAATGGATCTGAGAAAAAAGGCTACAGCTTGGAATACTAATGAATACAATGACCATGCATGGCCTCAAGCCACCCCACTTATCCGTAATGTGGGTTGGCCTTCACCACCACCCAACGCAAAACCCCAACCACTTACCCCACCCTGGACAGCCCTAGTTGCTCGCGATGTGCCCTACCTCTTAGAAAAAACTAAACGCATTACTCATCTTATAGAAGCAACGAGCATCGACACTCTAAACATAACAGAACCATTCGCACTATCTGGCCATATAGCTGAACCTATAGCATCTACCGTCACGCCCTTTCAGGAAGGAGTAGCCCCGCTCGTCGTTCCATCATCTGCCGAACAACCGCAGGGCTACTTTATGGTATTTGACTTGGGAGAGATTCATAATGGATTTCCTATCCTGAATGTGGAAGGGCCAGCAGGTACAAAAATTGATATCCTAATGGCACCCTTTGTGGTAAATAATAAATTTACGCAGCGTATTCTCGATTCAGATTTTCATGATCAAATCACCCTTTCCGGAAAAAAGGATCGTTGGGAAGCCACCTACTTTAAACCCACTCGATACCTAGGCCTCTACATACACGGGCACCGTCAACCGATTAGCTTACACACCCTAGAGATTCGATATTTGGAATACCCTTTCAAACCCAAAGGCCGCATCTATTCCAGCGACGCCGAATGGATTGAAAGATATATCCAAGCTACCGCCAAAACCATCAAGGTTTGTTCCACAGATGGGTATACAGATAATTATCGCGAGCGCCGGCAATACGCACAAACCGGCTATTACGGAGCTTTAGGAAATTATTGGTTGTTTAACGACCGATGGCTTCAGCGCCGCTATCTGATACAGGTTTCTCAAGAACAGGATGCCAATGGTATTATGCCAGCTTATGCTCCTTTAGCCTCAGATGACTATATGGTTATATTGGATTCCAATTGCCTATGGCTGCGGAGCCTGCACGACTACTTACTTTTTACAGGAGATAAAAAAACAGTAATACAACTGCTCCCTGCCGCTTTAAAGCTACTACAGTTACTCGATAGCTATACCAGTGACCTAGGCCTTATTACCAATCCACCCTATCCTTACTGGTTAGACCATAGTGTTATTGATCGTCAGGGTGCCAATTTTTGCCTAAACGGGCACTATCTCGGCGCACTAAAAGATTTTGCGGATGTACTGGATTGGTTGGGCCAAGCCGGAAGCGAAATCTACAGAACTCGCGCCCTTCGTGTACAAAAATCCTTACAGCAGCACCTGTGGGATAATGAAAAAGGATTATTTTCTGACGCTCTAATTCACCAGAAATTATCTCCTCAATTCAGTGAACACGCCAATGCGATGGCATTAGCAGAACATGTGGCTTCACCAGAGCAAGCCGAATCAATCATCACCAAAGTATTGGAGAACGATGAATTAAATTATATCAACCGGGCCTCTGGAATGACCATGGTTACGCCCGCCATGTCGTATTTTCTGCATAAAGGCCTTTGTGAATATGATCAGATTGATGCTTCCTTTTCACTATTTAAAAAAAGATTTGACAAAATGTTACAACCTCAGTATAACGGAACCCTTTGGGAGGAATGGTGGTTGGATGCTACAGGCAGAAGTGGACGGCTAACCCCAAAAACAAGAAGTGATGCCCAAACAGAAAGCGCCTTCCCACCTGCTTTAATCGGGAACTATTTATTGGGAATTAAACCAATCCACCCCGGGTGGACAAAAGCTATTATTAGCCCACAAAAACATAGTGTCCAAAACCTTCAGGCTGACATTCCTACAATCCAAGGCATGCTGAAAATACAATGGGACAGATCAAAATCAGGAGAAGGAGTACTAGTCCTCGATATACCTGGAAGTATGATCATTGGTATCAATATCGAAGAATTTGAACAATTAAGTACGGCTAGGTTAACCATTGACAATCTACCCGTAGAGTCCTCTGCCAGCACGGAAGAGTTAGTATTGAGCAGGGGGAAACATGTTATCCAATTCTAAACAAAATATTCTTGACTTATGAAGATAATTCGTTCGCAACCAACTAATACATCATTATCACGAATGTTAATGCCACCTGCATTTATTGGGAAACTAAACTTTTAGCTTTAACTGATAGGCAAGCACTATCCAAATTACCGTTGCTGGTTATTTGATTCTTCCCTCATCTATTTTTGGAAATGACAAGTCATACTAAATTTTTAGCATGCTGAGGGAAACACTAGTAAAGTGCTCGTTCCGATGCTCGTCTTATCATATCAGAAGCGAATCGAAATAGAATGATATGGACACCTTATTACCTAATGGTATACTGGAGACATTCATTTCAAGCCTCTATATACTGATGATAATCAGGAAATGCAAAGGTGCGTTACCCTTTTATAAAGGTTATTTTCTAACTACAATCCAATAAAGATGAAAAATATACCTTCCACCGATATATCGCCCATCCAACCCAGACGAAGCTTTCTAAAACAGAGTCTTCTCTTAAGTACAGGAATTCTATTTCCCCTATCCCTGATCGATTATACGCTTGCATCAGAATCAGGAATGGTTTTGAGGCCTACCAAAATAAAAGGTTTAAAGCTTGTTGATGGAGAACCTTTAATCGAACAAGCACAGTGGTATACTGGGCAAGATGTACTAGACGGATTCTATTATGAATTTCCTACAGGTAGTCTTGCTGATATGAAATATATCACCACTGATATGTTGGCCAATGGAAGCTCCTTAATCCAATTCAATATTGAATTGCAAGAAGGAGCCGACGGACGCATCTTTCAATTCGCTTTTGGTGTGCTTACCCAATGCTCTTTACGAGTACGCCTCCCTTTGCGGTTGGTTGACCAAAACACTTGGCGAACGCCAAGAGATGGTGCCTTTCTTAAGCCCATGTGCTGGGGTGACAGAGTTGATCTTGAAAAGGTAGATAGAATCAAGTTTTATATCAATCGAAAGAGCGAATCGCCCGCAACGTTTTGCCTGACTCCACTTTTGGCTACAGAAAATGAAGTGTCGGTTATTAAGCATCCGGTTTTACCGAAAGGTAAGCTTCTTGACGAAATAGGTCAAAGCACGCTCCACAACTGGGATGGTAAAACCAAGAATCTCGCAGCGCTAAAAACCAACCTAACCGCTAGATTGGAAAACACCAAACATACGTTCCCAAACCATTTTTCCAAATGGGGTGGATGCAAAGCACAAAAACTGGATGAAGGAACCGGCTTTTTTCGGGTATACAACAAGAGTAATCGCTGGTGGTTGGTCGATCCAGATGGCCACCTTTTTTGGAGTATGGGAATCGACTCGGTAAGGGTCGACACCTCAGGGAATATGCATTTATTGGAAGATGCTCTCGAATTTATACCACCACAAGATGGTGCATTCTCCGAGATATACTCTTTACAAGACAATCAATTACATATTAATTACCTAGCTGCCAATTTTATCAGAACTTTTGGTACTAAAGGCTGGCGGGACAAATGGGCCACCATTGCATTGGACGAGCTCCGACGCCTGCGGTTTAATACAGTCGGAAATTGGTCGGAATGGAATTATGCCTCAAAAGCTGTTTTCCCTTATGTACGGCCTATGAGTTTTAAAGGTGAAAAAAGTCAGCGAATTTATCGTGACTTTCCTGATGTTTTCCATCCTGATTTTGAAATAGACGCTGTTGCTTACGCAAAAGATTTAGAAGAATCAGTAGATGATCCAGCTCTTATCGGCTACTTCATGATGAATGAACCCCAGTGGGCCTTCTCTAAAGAACTACCAGCTGTGGGTATGCTTTATAATAACGAGGCGAGTCATACACGAACTCAGCTCACTCAGTTCCTCAAAAAGAAATATGCATCCGATGCAGCCTTAGCAGAAAGCTGGAAGATGGATATTGGTTTTGCCCAAATTGAAACTGGCAAATGGAAGGAGGAATGCTCCGCAGATGCATTAGTTGATCTGGAAGCATTCAGTGCTATTATGGTTGAAAAATATTTTGGCACCTTATCAGCAGCCTGCAAAAAAGTAGATCCCAATCACCTCAATTTAGGCATCCGATACCAAGGTGTTCCGCCCCAATGGGCAGTTTCTGGTATGCAATCATTTGATGTTTTTAGTATGAATAATTATCAAGAAAAAGTACCTTTTGACCAAACCGAAAAAATTCATGATTTGCTGCAAATGCCAATCATGATTGGTGAATGGCATTTTGGAGCTCTTGATGTAGGGTTACCTGCTTCAGGTATAGGGCATGTGCGTACACAAAAAGATAGAGGGAAAGCCTACCGGGTGTACTTAGAAGACGCTGCCGCTAATCCCTACTGTGTGGGGGTTCATTGGTTCGTACTCTATGATCAGTCCGCTATCGGCCGCTTCGATGGGGAAAATTATAATATCGGTTTTCTGGACATTTGTAATCAGCCACACAAGCCATTATGCGAGGCTGCTACGGCGAGTCACGAGTCCATTTATGACATCGCAACCGGGAAAAAAGAACCTTTTGATGATGCACCCGAGTACTTACCCAAATTATTCCTCTAAACAAAAAAGTTATGAAAAATGAGGTATTACTGCTCCTGCTATCCTTTCTCATAGTGGGTTGCCAAAACCATGACACCGAACGTACATTCTATATATCACCAATGGGTAACGATGCGAATACAGGTTTGCAAGCTGCTACTGCTTGGAAAACTCTAGAACGCGTTAACCAAACCACTTTTGAACCAGGTGATGCAATCCGCTTTGAAAGTGGAGGAATCTGGAAAGGAAACCTAAAACCTAATGGAAGTGGATCCCCCGGAAAACCCATTACCATTGGCACCTATGGCGACGGCCCCCGCCCAGTAATCAATATAGGCAAGGAAGAAGGGGCTGGCATTAGCTTGAATAATCAATCTTGGTGGGAAATCGAAGGTATGGAAATCACTTCTGGAGAACCCCATCAGCTTGGTTTGAGAAGAGAAGGGATTGTAGCTACCGCCGAAGGAGAAGCTATCCTGATCGAGCATATTGTCATTCGCGACTGCTACCTACACGATATCTGGGGTGACGTGGGAGGCGATAAATCTGGTGTAGCCATCTATGTGGGTCAGCGATTACTTGGCGTAGAAGCTGAACAAAACTGTGTAGCAAATGATGTCCTTATAGAAAATAATACCATCCGAAGGGTAGATAAGATCGGAATAGCCGTGAATGGTGATGAACAAGTGATCATTCGTAAGAACATCATCGAAAACACCGGAGGAGATGGTATCATTGTCCTTGGTGCGCATGAAGCCCTAGTGGAATACAATTATGCCGATCGAACCTGCTTGCGATCAGGAGACCCCGACTTGAATACTGGAGGTGAAGATTGGTGGCCTCATACCGCTGCCATCTGGTTGTACGCAAATACCAGAACAATAATGCAGTATAACGAGGTATATAACACCGGCCGGCAACCCGCCAATGGTGACGGTTTTGCCTACGACTTTGACTTCGATTGTCAGAGATGTATTCTTCAATATAATTACAGCGCCAATAATCACGGCTTTCTGCTCATCATGAATCGCACGAATGATAATATCGCTCGGTATAACATAAGCCAGAACGATCAGACTCATCTCATACAAATTCATGGATATACCGAAGACCGCAACCTCATCCATAATAATGTATTCTATGTAGATCATAGCACCATTGATCTGGATTATTATTGTGGTATGGAGAATGAAAAGGATAAAAATAAACTTGGCGTCAATTTCAAGAATAATATTTTCTATGCCAGTGGGCAGGGTCGTTTTCGAACTGTATACTCTCATGGCAGCGCTATCGATCGCCAATTCAATGATAGTATTCATACTTCTGCATTGACGGATCCGCCTAATTTTTGGAACAACTGCTTCTTTGGACCTTGGCTCAATGGCATACCTAACGACCCTCAGCAAGTTCTGGAAGATCCAATGCTAATCGAAGCAGGTAGTGGTGGTTGGGGTCTCTCGTCTTTGCAGGGGTATCAGTTAAAACAAGCATCTCCCTGTATCGATAAAGGAATAGCAATAGATAGTATGGGGAAGTACGACTACTTTGGACATCCAATCGGAGCTACTACCCCTGATATTGGCGCTTTTGAATCCACTTCTAAAATCAATTAGGTGATGAAAATAATACCGATCCACATCTTTTCAGTTTTGATGTTACTAATATCTTTTGGGCCATTAAATGGCACTGCACAGTCTGATTTTTTCTCAGAAGCCACCCCCATTTGGCCTAATCAACTTGAGAACGAACAGAATATTACTATTGGCTTTTATACCTCTTTTAAAAAACCTGCAACTGGTGAGGTTGTATTGGCAATAACGGGCTCCAGCATTTACCGGATATATCTAAATGGAAAATTTGTAGGCCATGGTCCTGCCCGAGCAGGCCATGATTATTATCGAGTCGATGATTGGTCACTAACCCCATACCTTCAAGCCGGCATTAACCACCTAGCGATCGAAGTCGCTTCTTACCATGTTAACTCATATTATCTGCTGGATCAACCGGCTTTTCTCCAGGCAGAAGTAACTACAGGTGAAAGTGTCTTGTGTGCGACCTCGACAAAAAAGACTGATTTTGTTGCTTATCGTTTGCTAGAGCGGATCCAAAAGGTGCCTAGGTATTCTTTCCAACGTCCATTTATTGAATACTATCGTTTAGATCCCAACTTCGACCAATGGCGCACACATCCAGAACCCGATTTAAAAAAACTAGTTTATAGCCAGGTATCAACAAAGAATTTAATACCTCGAAGAATCAGTTATCCAACATTCACTATTCGGCAACCCATTGCTGAAGAGGCTAATGGAAAAATCTATACCAATATTAAAAGAGAAAAGTACTGGAAAGACCGCTCATTAATTAATATAGGAGAACAACTACAAGGATTTAAGGAAAATGATCTAGTGTATAACCCAGCTATCGAACTTCAGGAAATGGAAAGTAATGAGATTATAATCCATTATGAGACATTTTCTACCCTCGAAAAGTATCATCTCGATAATAACCAATTTCGAACTTTTGATATGGGTACTAATCTCAGTGGCTTTATCGGTATTGAATTGGAAGTAAGCCAGGCAGGGCGTTTCTTCATAACCTTTGATGAAATCCTTACTGACGGTGATGTAGATTTTAAACGAATGGACTGCATCAATGCTATAACCTACGAATTGGAGCCAGGAAAATATTCACTCGAATCCATTGAACCTTACACCTTCCGTCATTTAAAAATTATTGCAACAAATGGAGCAGCTGTTATTCATGATGTTTACTTACGAGAACTAACCAACCCCGATGTAAATAAAGCCTCCTTTCAAAGTAGTGATCATCGTCTGAATCGCATATTTGAATCTGGTGTTGAAACCTTCCGGCAGAATGCGCTTGATTTGTTTATGGATTGCCCATCTCGTGAGCGCGCAGGCTGGCTCTGTGATAGCTACTTTGCTGCTCGTGTAGCACAAGATGTTTCAGGCCATGCACTCATTGAAAAGAATTTCTTTGAAAACTTCCTGTTACCCGATTCTTTTGATCATCTACCTGAGGGCATGTTACCCATGTGTTATCCTGCCGACCACAACGATGGTGTTTTCATTCCTAATTGGGCAATGTGGTTTGTTATTCAACTCCCTGAGTACCTCAGTCGTACAAATGATAGAGCATTAGTAGACGCTCTGAAACCCAAAGTGCTAAAGCTGTTGAAATACTTTGAACCTTTTGAAAATGAATCTGGTTTATTGGAAAAGTTAGATAGCTGGATCTTTATCGAATGGTCAGAAGCAAATCGCTTCGTCCAAGATGTAAATTATCCAACCAATATGCTCTATGCAGCCACGCTACAGAAAGTAGGAGAACTCTATCAAGAGAAGAAACTCATCCAAAAAGCCGAACATATCCGCGATTCCATTCGCTCCCAATCTTTTAATGGTACATTTTTTGTTGATAATGCGATTAGAGACAAAAATGGTCAATTACAACCTACTAATAATATCACAGAAGTATGCCAATATTATGCTTTTTATTTTAATGTAGCCAACATAGATTCCCACCCTGCCCTTTGGCAAAAGCTAAGTAAAGATTTTGGGCCCCAGCGAAAGGATAATAACCTATACCCTAATGTGTATTTCGCTAATTCTTTTATCGGGAATTACCTACGGTTAGAGTTATTATCACAATATCAACTACAATCTCAACTGCTTAAAGAGTCCATCGATTATTTTGATTATATGGCAAAGCGCACCGGTACCCTTTGGGAAAATCAGTCTGCTCATGCAAGTTGCAACCATGGTTTTGCTGCTCATATAGTACATGTACTATACAGAGATGTACTTTGTATAAGAAGTATAGATTACCAAAAAAAACTTATTACTATCCAATTCTCTAATGTTAATTTAAATTATTGCAAGGGCCAATTGCCGATTGGTCACGATCTCATTTCACTCCAATGGAAGTGCCATAAAGATACTTTGTTATATCAACTTGACGTACCCGAAAATTTCACTGCAAATATTCTCAACAATACTAAATTAAAGCTTAAAAAAGTGGATTATCTTGATATAAGCAACAAATAGCTAGATACTTTTTTTGCTACAATTATTCTTCATTGGTAAAAGTGTGTATAGTAATGTTTTATTCATTGTTTTACTTTTTAGATGTTTTCCTACTCGCATATTTACCAATTCGCATCTCCAAATGAATATTCTAAAAATTCAGTTAAGAAATGTATTCAACACCTATTAAGTATCTGGTTTACAATTAAATATCAAGAAATATTTTTTATCACCATATCTCTCTCGATTTATATTTCTGTTTATTTTTGGAGTAGCTGTGTATTTAAGCAGCAAATAAAAATTACTCTTACAATGAAATTTTCAGCTCGAAAATCATGGCTGATAAAAGAAGCTATTATTGAGTCAGTAAATGCGCTTTTAATATTTATCTTTGGTATCGTCCGAAATAGACATCGAAGTACACCAAATGCTTTAATTTATGCAATGGCAACTCTTCACTATTCACAATTTAGGATCACCCCCCCCTGTATTGATCTTCTAAACTTGATCAATTAGATGGACCTTGCGTAAATTATTGAGTGCCATAAATACATTTTAAACTGAAAATTTTATCACCTATGAAAAAGTTTGGGTATCTTTTAACCAGTGGTTTTTTTATAATTTCTCTTTGCCATTTTAAACTATCTGCTCAGAATATTCAAGGAGGAACAATTACTTATGAGCAGGTCATCGACTATCAATTGGAAGGAGCTCATGACGATCCTCGCTGGGATAACTATATCGCAGATTTACCAAAAACTGGAAAGTCTTTTCATATCCTTCACTTTACCACAGAACAATCCTTTTACGAAGAAAACTCCTCAAAAAAAGAAAGCTTATCCAATGATCTAATTAAAGCTATAAAAAAAGCTAATTATGATAAAATGCCGAAGCCGAAAGTAAAACAAATTTATTACGACTTTAATAATAGAAAATGTGTTGAACAAATCGAGTTTATGACTAGAAATTTCCTTGTTGAATCTTCATTAGAAGAAAAAGCGTGGAAGCTTACTGGCAAAAAGAAAAAAGTATTAGACTTTGTTTGCATGGGAGCTGAGTTAGCATCGGAAACAGAAGTTATTACTGCTTGGTTTAGCCCCCAAATCCCCATTTCAGCTGGTCCTAACTCCTATTACGGACTTCCAGGAATTATTCTAGGTTTGGAAAAAAATGATGAAATATTTCTACTAGCTACTTCTGCCAACTTTAATATGCCAGAAAAGTCTTTATCCGCACAACTAAAGAAAGCTAAAAAACTGGATGAAGACGAATTCGATAAGATTGTACAAGAAAAATTAAAAGAATTTAAGAAAGTTCAGATGACCAAAAATAAATCGGCAAGAAAATCTAAAAACTAACTTCATGTGTAAATGATTATTAAAAATATATTATTATGAAAAGGCCATTTTTTCGTCTTCTTGCTCTACCTTGGGCACTAATGATCGTAAGTATGTTGAGTGCGCAAATGAGCGGACAAATCGTCTATCAAAAAATTATCGATTACGGTATAGAACCAATGGGTAAACCCCGCTGGGATAATTATATCAAAAGCTTACCTAAAAAAGGCACTTTTATTTACACCCTCTCATTTAAAGGTTCCGAATCATTATTTGAGGAAGACCTATCAAAAAGGGAGCAGACTGATCCTCGTTTACAAAGAGCTTTAAATGCTATCCCTAGCTTCACACCTCCAAAAGTTAAAGTGCAAAAAATCTATCAAAATATTGAAAAAGGCGATAAGGTAGAAGAAGTAGAATTTATGACAAGGTACTTTATTGTAGAAAATAAGCTTGAACAGCATGCATGGAAAATCACTCCTAACAAAAAAAAGATTCTCGATTATATTTGTAGTGCAGCAAAATTGGATACGGACAGTAGGACCATTACAGCTTGGTTTACATCAGAAATCCCTGTCTCTTTTGGCCCAGATGATTATCATGGTCTACCTGGTCTAATTTTGGGAATTGAAATTGATGGAGATATGGTCATCCTTGCTTCGGAAATAAATTTGAATCCCATAGATCCACTCAATATACCGGATAAGGGTCAAAAAATACAATACGATACTTTTACAAAAATAGTTGATGAAAAAATAGAAGAATGGAAAACAAATAGCCGATCGAGAACTGGTAAAAAAGGACGGGGTTAAAGGCCTTAGCATACATTATGTACAGAGTACAAAAAACTGTAACTATGCATACATTAGGCGAATGATCTTAGAGTATGTTTAATCTTTGTTAAAAGGGAGAATCAATGATTTGAGCCTGCCTGCCGGCAAAGGTAGAGTTGCGGCTAAGGCTTCGTGATGGAGCTTAGCGAGCTAAGTGAATGATTCAATTGCACACCATAATCTCCAAAGCGTTGGTTTTCAGACAGTAGGAAATTCAAACATTCTTTTAGCTCGACTTTAGAACTTTAAAAAAACTAAGCTTACTTTGAGAAAAGGTACTTGTCAAACTGTAATTTAAGGTTATTGTAATTTTAAACCAGCTGTTTTTTGCTCAGCTTAAGGCGCAGCGGAGCCTAATAGCCGCGGCTATAAAGGCGAGTATTTAATGCAAAGCTAAGTAAAAAGACGCCTTCAAATTGCTAAGTAACTAAGATTACAGTGTATTTAGCTACTTCTCATTAAAAATTAATATGTCAAAATCCACAGTAACATTTGTATTATCATTGCTATTCTGTCTAAGCGGAATTTCTCAAAATACCATAAAGGGAATAGTCTTAAATGAGCAGGATCAGCCATTAGAATATGCCACGGTTGCATTACTCAATCCTGCTGATTCCATCTTACAGTATTTTGGCGTGACCAATACCAAAGGAGAGTATCAAATCAAAGGTATCAAAAAAGGGCAGTATTTGATACAATTCTCTTTTGTGGGCATGCAAACGACATATGATCAAATCAACATCCCGTTATCCTCTGGGGAAGCTGTAAAAGATAAAATATTACAAACTGCTTCCCTAGAAGAAGTAGTGGTAGAGGCTGAGTTAATCCCTATAAGGTTTAAAAGTGATACACTAGAATTTGATGCTAAAGCTTTTAAGACTAGACCTGGCGCAGCTGTCGAAGAACTGCTGAGACAACTACCTGGTGTAGAAGTGGATAATACTGGAAATATAAGAGCTGAAGGAGAAGAAGTTACAAAAATACTAGTAGATGGAAAGGAGTTTTTTGATGATGACCCGAAGGTGGCAACCAAAAATTTGCCAGCTAAAGCATTAAATAAAGTCCAAGTAATCGACCGTAAAACTGAGGAGGCTATTTTTTCCGGAATAGATGATGGTCAAAGAGAAAAGACCATTAACCTTAAACTTAAAGAAGATTATAAAAAGGGATATTTTGGCGAAATATCCACAGGATTCGGTAGCAAAGAAACTTATAAAATAGAGGGGAAAATTTATCACTTCACCAAAAAAACACAGAATGCCTTGCTAGGCATGTCTAACAATATTAACGAGTTTGGATTTACTAATAAAGATAATCTTCAATTTGGTTCGAACAATAAAGGATTAAATGAAGCTTTAGCTGGCGGACTTAATCTTTCCTATAATCCTAGTAGTCAAAATCGTTACTTTCTTAACTATCTTGGAAATAGAAGAGTAAAGAACCTAATGGAAGATGTTTATACAGAAAACTTTCTCTCCAATACCACTTACAATCAAAATCAAGATATTGAAGCAGTAGATACGGATCAACTTCAACGCTTTAAATTTGGTATACGCCAAAACTTTAATACTAATCAAAGACTTTTACTTGATGGAAGGATCAATATCAATGCTAGCGATATCTTGACTAAGGCATTTACCAGCTCTCAATTAGAAGAACAGCTATTTAATACCCTAGATAATGAAACCAATAATAACTCCAATGGTCTTTTTCTTTGGACAAAAGCAAGTTACATTGTTAAGTTCAATAACGATAATACCCAATTAAAAACAATAATTGGTGGAATACATGATGGAGTTTCAAATCGCCTAGATTGGGTAAATCTTGTGAATTTTTTTGAGCCGATTAGCGAAGTAATGCTTCAACAATTTCAAACCAATGACAAAGAAAGATTATTTCTCTTTGCAGAACCCTCCATTTTACAAAAATTGAATCAAAACTGGTCCTTAAGCTTAGGTGCTAGAGTAGCATTAGATGATAATAAGTTAATTCGAAAAGAAGCAAAAATGAATGATCTATCTGAGTTTGAAGAAATTGACATCCCTGAATTCACTACGCAGCAACGTTTAATATGGCCAAATCTAATCATTAATAGATCCAAAAAAAATGTTCAACTTAATATACAGTTTAAGGCCACTATAAATCAATTTACTAAACTCCAAAATACTGTCAGAATTCAAAAGAAGAAATATTTTTTCCTGACCCCCCAATTAAACTATCAAAATGAATATCGCTCAGGCCGACGAATAAACCTACGCTACACATCCAACATTGTAATGCCAACACCCGAACAGTTGATCCCTGTAAGAAATGCCATCAATCAATTGAATATCGTTCAAGGTAATCCTGAGCTTGAGCCAGAACAACGACATCTAGTATTTTCTAATTGGACTATTTTCGACCAGTTTTCATTTACTTCTTTTTCATTACGGCTTTCAGGAGAATATACCAAACATAAAATTAGATGGGCGCAAAGCATTAGCGACGATTTCGTAAAGGTAATGCAACCAATTAATGTAAATAATGATATAAACTTAAGCGCTTCTGCAGACTTTTCAACTCCTTTGCGTAGTTTAGGACTTAACCTCAATATCAAAGCAATTGAAAGCTGGAATAGCAGTATCGTCTTTATCAATGAGCAAGAAAATATTAATAAAAATATTAATCACAGCTTAAACTTGGCATTGGAAAACAGAAAAAATGAAATATTTTCTATTCGCCTCAGTACAGCCGTTAGCTACACTGATTCTAGATTTTCTATAGCACAAGATCAAAACAACACTTATTTCAATACTAGTTATACAGGAGACTTTCGTTTTACACCAAACAATAAATGGAACTTTGAAGCAAGGGCTAATATAGTAAATTATAATGCCCAAAGCTTTGATGAAGCCGTCAGTATCCCCTTAATAAGTGCAAATGTCAGTTACTTCTTCTTACAGGCAGAAAAAGGTTCTCTAACACTCAGTGCATTCGATATTTTAAATCAAAATACAGGTTTTCAGCGTGTCAGTAATACTAATTTATTGATGCAACAGCAATGGAATACACTTACACAATATTTTATGCTAACATTTAATATGCGCTTCAGATAAATAAAAACACTCAGTACCTTGCATGATAAGAGCGAGTGAGAGTGGATTTATTAGTAGTGTGTTTAAAAACTGAGTAAAGGACAGAAAAGAGTCATTCATAAAATGTTAAATATTGGTATCTAATCAATATTATCCAATTGCTCAAAGCATCGATGCAGTTGTTTAAAAATGATTTGTTTGATATATAATCAACTCGCTCACCTTTCGAGTTTCGTTTCAAATCGGACGAGTAAAGCTTTAAAACATTTATTCACTCAACTGGTCTCTACAGAAAAATAAGCGCCTTTGTGAGGGCAGCCTAGATATATATTACCATACTATTACATACATCCAACCCATTGAGGTAAAGAAGCATATACTAATTCGATAGATTATCTAGCTGCTTTGAAAACGATAAAATGAATAATCACTGATTTATTTTTACACTTCATGATTCTTTCCCAACAATGGGAATTACCTGTAGACAAAATTTCCTTCAAAACTGAAAAGTATACCAACAATAAGGTTTTAATATTTTCACTACATTAGTTTCAAAAAATTAAGACCCCTATTATAACCATTATGGCCTTATCTATTTTTTACAATTGTTATACTAGGCAATAAAAAAGTGGCACTCATAAAAACTTATCGCACCACTTAATGTATCAACAGTAATGTATGAAGTTGAGACTTAAAATATACACTTATTAGCTTAACATTAATATAAAGTGCATTGCTTTTAGTCGATTGATAATTCAATGTACAGTAATTGATCATCATTCGTCTCAAGACATTAGTTTTCTGTTAATATTCGAGTAATTATGGTTAATATCTGTCCGATTACTCCGTTGAAATCAATGTTTATTACAACTGCCCATTAATTATTTTTTAAAGCCATATTGCAATGAAGACCCATTTTTCAGCAGTATTTTTTTTGTTCTTTACTTTGGTTTCTAAATGGAGCAAGTCTACTTTTGCGATCATTCTAATGATCACCCTCAGTTTCTTTTTTTCAATTGCCAAAGGCCAAGAACGACCTAATATAGTTTGGATAGTTACGGAGGACAATTCTAAGCATTATTTAAAATTGTATGATGAAAATGGTGTTTCCATGCCCACCATTGAGCGTCTAGCTAAGGAGGGGATAATTTTTGACAATGCTTTTTCTCAAGCCCCCGTGTGTTCTGTTGCAAGAAGTACTATCATTTCTGGTTGTTATGCTCCGAGAGTAGGAGCTCAATATCATCGCAGCATGAAAAGGGTCCCCATGCCTGAAGGACTAAGGATGTTTCCTTATTATTTGCGGCAGGCTGGATATTATACAAGTAACAACAGCAAAGAAGATTACAACTTTATAAAGGGAGAGGGAGTCTGGGATAATTCCTCAAATACAGCTACCTATCGAGATCGGAAAAAAGGACAAGCCTTCTTCCATGTGCAAAACTTTGGAATTACACATGAAGGAAAATTACATTTTGACCAAAAGGAAATGCAAAATAGTAAGCCCCTCACAAACCCCAAGACCGTAGTACCACGCCCCTATCACCCGAATACCTTTACCTTCCGATATACGCAATCTCTTTATCATGATCTGCATCAGAAGGCTGATCAAGCGATCAACTCTTTTCTAAAACAATTAGAAGAAGATGGGCTAATGGAAGATACTTTTATTTTCTACTATGGTGATCATGGAGGCGTTTTACCAGGTAGCAAAGGATATATTTACGAGAGAGGCATACATGTGCCTTTAGTAGTTTATGTGCCTTCAAAATGGAAGCATCTCGTCCCTGTTCAAAGAGGAAGCCGAGTCAATGAATTTATTCGATTTATTGATTTGGCCCCTACTGTATTAAATCTTGCTGATATTAAAATCCCCAGCGAGATGGATGGAATTCCGTTCTTAGGTCAAGGAATCTCTAAAAAAGAACTAAATGAAAGAAATTCAGTATTCAGCTATGCTGATCGCTTTGACGAAAAATATGATTTAGTACGATCAATCCGTATTGGGAATTACAAATATATCAGAAACTATCAACCCTTTAACATTGATGGACTTCACAATTTTTATCGATACCGAATGTTAGCCTACAAAGAATGGCTCCAATTATATAAAGATGGTAAATTGAATGATACCCAAAAACAGTTCTTTGAACCTCGCCTACCCGAGGCACTCTATAACATAAAAGAAGACCCACATGAACTCAATAATCTAGCAACCAAACCCCAGATGAAAGGCTTACTCCAAAAAATGCGAAAGAAGCTACAAGAAAAAGTAAAATCATTACCTGATCTCAGTTTCTATCCTGAAAATTTCTTAATCAAAATGGCTTGGAAAAATCCTGTACACTTTGGTCAGCGAAATAAGGCAGAAATCGCTCAGCTCATTGATGTAGCAGATCTTAGCTTATTGTCCTTCGAAGATGCTCGCGAAGGCATAAATATGGCCTTAAATTCGAGTAACCCTTGGAAAAGATACTGGGGTCTTATCGTATGTAGTTCTTTTGGTGAGGAAGCTTATATTTTCTATGATAAAGCACGTGAATTAGCAAAGGAAGATGAAGAAAATTTAGTCCAAGTAAGAGCAGCAGAGTTTTTAGGTCTAGTTCAAATCGAAAACCCTGTTGACAGACTAACGAACTGCCTTAAAAAGGCCAACACACATACCGAAGCTAACCTAATACTCAATAGTATTGTCTTATTAAAAGATACTAATCAGAGCTACGTATTTACACTTGAAAAAGGAATGGTAAATCCACTGTGGTTGCAGGAGAAAAATTCACTGGTCAAGGAGCGTTTGATTTATTTAGGGTTAGATATTAAAGATGAATAGCCATAATTAGTCAAAGATCAAATATGAAAAAGATACCATTTCTTGCTACTAAGTATATTCATATTTTTCTCTTCCTATTAGTAGGTTTTACTGCATGTGCCAAAATCCATCTACCAAGGTTGATTGCTAATGGTATGGTTTTACAGCGTAATACAAATTTAAATATATGGGGTTGGGCTTCTGTTGGAGATTGCGTAATGGTCCATTTTCAGGATAAAAAATACCAAGCTTTATCAGACTCATCTGGCAGCTGGAAAATAAAGTTACCCAAAATGAAAGCTGGGGGGCCTTTCGAGATGCTTATATCCACAAAAGATTCGACTATCCTAATCCAGAATATTTTAATAGGTGAGGTATGGCTATGTTCTGGTCAATCCAATATGCAATTCACGATGGCTAGTGCCAAGCATAAATATGCCCATTCTATTACGAATAGCGCCAATACATTTATTCGTCATTTTGATGTACCAAAGGACTATAATTTAAATAAGGTACAAGCTGATTTAGTGGGTGGTCAATGGACCGCTGCCCATCCAGAATCTGTCCTCGATTTTTCGGCAGTAGCTTATTTCTTCGGTCTAGCACTATATGAGAAATATAAGCTACCTATAGGACTTATTAACGCCAGCGTCGGTGGTTCTCCTGCACAGGCATGGATGAGTAAAGAGGCATTGAAAACTTTTCCTGAATATCTTGATGAGGTCAAAAAATACAAAGATACTGCTTATGTGCATACCTTAGAACAAAAAAATAGTCAAGATATAGCCGATTGGCATGAGCAAGTCCGCAAGTCAGATAAGGGTATTCAGAAAGGACAAACCCCATGGTTCGCTGAGCAAGTCAATCGGGATAGTTGGTCTTCCATTAATTTACCTGATTACCTGCATCCAAATGATCATTTATACCCAAATGGAGTAATCTGGTTGAGCCGCAAGTTTGATGTATCAAAATCCTTTTTAGATGGCCCCCTACAACTCAAACTTGGACGTATTATTGATGCTGACTCCGTTTATATCAATGGTATCTGGGTGGGCTCAACAAATCATCAGTGGGCTACTCGAACCTATACCTTACCGGAAGGCCTTTTAAGGGAAGGCAGTAATCAGATTACGATCCGTGTCGTAAATTGGCGCGGTAGAGCAGGCTTTGTTGAAGGCTATCAAATGGCTTTAACAAAGCACACAAATATAGTGGATTTGAGTGGCCCTTGGCAATATCACATTGGTGCTAAAATGCCCCCTCTAGCATACCCTGTCATGCTACAATGGGTCCCCACAGGCCTCTTTAATAATATGATTGCTCCCTTGACCAATTATCAAATTAAAGGTGTAATATGGTATCAAGGAGAAGGTAATGTGAGCAAAGCCCAAGAATATACTCGGCTATTTCCTGCTTTAATTCAAAACTGGCGCCAAATAAGGCAGCATGATGACATGCCCTTCTTGTTTGTTCAACTCGCTAATTTTGGAAGAAAAACTGAGCAGCCGGGAGCCAGTAATTGGGCCCTTTTACGCGAATCACAGTTGAAAACGCTAGTTTTACCTAATACGGGAATGGCTGTTGCTATCGATATTGGAGAATGGAATGATGTTCATCCAAAGAATAAAGAGGATGTGGGTAAACGTCTAGCTATAGCAGCTCAAAAAGTAGCATACAAAGAACAATTAGTTTATTCTGGACCATTGTATAAATCAATGCGCATTAGAAAGGGTAAAGCGGTACTTCTTTTTGATTGCTTTGGTTCAAAACTAAATTTTCAAGATGAGAGCGACTTGAAAGGGTTTACCATTGCTGGTGCAGACAAAAATTTCGTTTGGGCGAAAGCCAAAATAGAAGGTAATAAGGTTGTGGTTTGGTCTGATACGATAAAAGAGCCAGTAGCTGTAAGGTATGCCTGGGCCAATAATCCTGAGCAAGCAAATCTCACAAATATGGAAGGGTTACCTGCATCTCCTTTTAGGACAGATCAATGGGCTCGGTAGTCCTCTTATCTATACAAATATTTGTTCTAACTCATGCAGTAGAGGGTTAATATCCGGTTAGTAATGGAAAAGATATGTGGATACACTCTTTCTATAGTTTAATAATTTTGACAAAGCTATTAGAGAATTTTATGCTAAAACACATCTTTAAGAATTTCCATTATGTACTAAAATTAACCTCGTTTTTTTTTGCATATATCGGATTCACAAAAGGTATCACCTCTTTATAGTAAAAACCTGAAATAGCTGCCATGTGTAAACTAGGAATCCGTTTTCTATACATATCCCTCCTCTTTTTGTCCGTATTTCTGCTGGCTAATTGTTCTCAAAGTGAATTTAAAATGGAGACTGTCGAAGAAACTTTCCCTGATGAAGAAGTATTAAATGCCATTGGTAGGATATTTTATTTAGATTACCAATTAGGAAAGGACACCTATAATGGAATGTCTCCCGATCAGGCTTGGAAAACACTAGGAAAGGCTAGTATTACTTACGAGCCTGAATACTGGATGCTTTTGCGTGACGGGCAAACCTTTACAGGGCAATTACATTTATCCAATCAGGAAGGATCAGCCGATCAGCCTATTAAAATTGGCGTATTCGATGCCGAAAACGATGATGATCGGGCTAAGATTGATTGTAGAGGCCAAACTAGTAGTATAGAACTAACGTATTGCTCTTATATCGAAGTGGAAAATATTGTAACCCACGCAATTGTCATTTATAAATGGCCCCGAGAAAATGAACTAGCACAAGCCACCTTTCACGATAATATTACCATCATAGACAATCACTTTGAGAAGCTTGGTGGAGACGGTATAGTCACAGCCGGTTGCAAAAATGTATATATCCCACGGAATACCATCAAAGAACCCGGATGTTTTGATGATCCGCGTATGAAAGGAAGAAGGGATCGCTTATGGACGTGGTATACCATCGATTTCGTTGCAGAATATAACTATCTCAGTGGCGGGCGTGTTCGACTTGATTGTGCAGGCACACATGTAGATATTGAAAGTCGAAATAATAGAACCGTAACCGGTCACGCATCGATCCCATATCATACAGCGGAAATACCTCATACTTGGGATGTCTATCTTGAAAATATAGCCATTGATCCTCAATGTGCAAATCTGGGTGGGGCAGATGCACTTGACTATCTACCTGCTAATTATTCTGTCATAAAAGATCAAGGCATTTATTCATTCCGATTGCCTAATGATCCTCATGGAGTCTTAGGAGGATTTATTCCTGAGAACGGCGATTATCGTGGGCAAATAATTACCCCCCAGATATCGGTGCCTTTGAGATGCAGTGAGGATCGAGAAGTTCATTTTCTTTGAATTGGAGTAAGGCCCTTTACCACAATTTACTTTTTTGATTTAGGATAACAATTTGAGCCATAAAATACGATTGAATATGACAAAGATTACCTTATCGCTTTTAATCCTACTTGCTTGTGCAGGATGTACTCAACAAATCGAAAAAATAGAACGCCCCAATATAGTATTTATGGTATGTGACGATCTCAATGATTACATCGGCGTATTTGGCGGTCATCCACAAGCTCAGACCCCAAATATGAACGCTCTGGCCGAAAGTGGGCTTATTTTTCTCAATGCGCAGAGCAATATTCCGGTGTGTTCTCCCTCCCGTAATAGTTTTCTAACAGGGGTTTATCCTCATGACTCAGAGGATTTTGGGTGGACACCCAGAACCAAACAAAAGATGCTTCAACACAATAAGACTTTTATTGATCTATTCCAAGAAAATGGCTATTACGTGGCGGGTAGCGGAAAAATATATCATACCCACGAATCAACACCTTGGGATGATTGGGGTGCTAATCTAACACACAACTACGGCCCTTTCGCATTTAATGGCGAAAACAGAGTAGCCCATCCTAATGTACCTCTTCCATATCGGGAAATTGGGCCAATTGACGGGTCTTTTGGCCCCTTTTTGTCAAGTAATTCTTCCTCAACAAACGAGGCCAGAATTGAGTGGATGCAGGGCTGGGACGAGGAAACCTTTCATTATATTTCCGATAATGATCGCGATATGACAAATGATGAAAAACATGCAGCATTTGCTATCCAAAAAATCAAAGAACTTGAAGCTAAGTCAGTCGATCAGCCTTTTTTTATAGGCTTAGGTTTTGTCAGGCCACATACACCATTGCATGCGCCAGAAAAATACTTCAACATGTTTCCTCTTGATGAAATTAAATTGGATAGATGGCAAGAGGAGGATGATTCTGATACATGGTATGCCGATAATTTTAACACTGACATGAAAGGCCTTAAATATTATCGCATGCTACTGGCATCCTATAATGGGGATCGAGAAATGGCGCTAAAATCTTTCTTACAAGCTTACTTGGCTTGTATTGCTTTCGTCGATGACCAGATTGGAAAAGTCGTAGATGCCATACGATCTTCCTCTTACGCGGATAATACAATGATTATTCTGACTAGTGACCATGGATGGCAAATGGGAGAAAAATCTTATTTATTTAAAAACTCCGCTTGGGAGGAAAGTTGTAGAGTTCCATTAATTATTTCTGGTGCAGGAACCAAAATAGGAAAGATAGCTCAGCCTGTATCCTTAGTTGATCTTTTCCCTACACTAGTAGATTATGGCCAACTGGCCGGAAGTAATAGGATCAACGATCAGGGGGGGAAGCTTGGAGGCTATAGCCTTAGGCCATTACTGGAAGATCCGGAAAATGGGCAATGGCCAGGCCCGGCAGGGGCACTTTCTATCATTGGTAATTATACCTCCATAAAAGATAGTACACTAGTAGGACAGAATTTTTCTTATCGAACGATCGATTGGAGATACATACGCTATCATGATAAACGAGAAGAGTTGTACGATCATCGCGTTGATCCATACGAATGGAATAATCTAGCCTCAGATAGTTTGCATCAAAACATTTTGGTACAGTTAAGAACTGAGATGGATGCTTTAGTTTTCGGAGAGTAATCCCTTTTTAATACCTATATCAACAAGTCATCATGGACAAATTTAAATGGCTTTTTTATTTGCTTTTATGTACTTATTTCTCTTCCTGTTCGGAAGCAGAGCAAGCTGCCTCAAGGGCAACAAAACCTAATCTAATCGTGATTATGACTGATGATCAGGGATGGGCAGACGTTGGGTTTAATGGGTGCCAAGATATTCCAACTCCGTATATCGATCGCATTGCTAAGGAGGGAGTTCGTTTTGCGGAAGCATATGTGACCTTCCCTGTTTGTGGACCAAGTCGAGCTGGATTTTTAACAGGCAGGTATCAAGACCGGTTCGGATTTACAACTAATCCCAGTATTGATCCTACTAATTCTACCGCCGGACTACCAATTCAAGAAGAAACCATAGCACAAGTGCTCAAAAAGGCAGATTATAAAAGTGCTATCATTGGAAAATGGCACATGGGTACCCATCCGCTCTTTCACCCTCTGGAACGCGGCTTTGATTATTTCTTTGGCTTTCTTTCGGGAGGGCATAATTATTACCCACAGGATTTATACCTCGATGATATAACACAGGTAACCCAAAAATGGGAATGGTACCGAACGAAATTAATTGAGAACAGACAAACCATCAATATTCACAATTATTTAACTGATGAACTTAGTGATGCTGCCGTTCGGTTCATAAAAAAACAATCAGATGCCGGGCAGCATTTTATGCTTTATCTGGCCTATAATGCACCTCATACTCCTTTGCAGGCCACCGAGAAGTACCTAGCACGCTTTGATGATATGCAAGATGAAAAAAGAAAGACCTATGCGGCAATGGTAAGTGCTGTTGATGACGGTGTAGGTCGCGTTTTGCAAACATTGACAGAACAAGGAATTGATGAGCATACCCTTATTGTATTCCTTTCGGATAACGGGGGTGCACGTAATAACGCATCGCAGAATACACCTTTAAGAGGATTTAAATCTGAACTATTTGAAGGTGGAATCCGAGTGCCTTTTGCAATGCGTTGGAAAAATGTTATTCCTCCAGGCCAAAACTATAATAAACCCATATCATCCCTCGATATTATGGCAACTATTGTAGCGCAAAATGAAATACCTATCGTTCAAGAAAGACCACTGGATGGTGTCGATTTGATTCCTTTCCTGACTGGGAAAAATGATGGTAATCCTCATGATTATTTGTTTTGGAGAAAGTGGGAACAGGGTGCTATGGCTGTTCGAAAAGGTCATTTAAAACTGGTTTCAAATGGGGATCAAAAAGGAGAATCTCCTTTCCTGTTTGATGTGGTTTCTGATGTGGGCGAGAACATGCAACTTTCTGGTGATAACCAACAGGTTCTGGATGACCTAATGTCAAATTGGAAAGACTGGAATGCGCAATTAAAGGAAAGGGTATTTCCAACGCTTGGTGCAGACGTGTGGTGGACGGAAGATCAGTGATAAAAACATATCTGATAACCCACGAATAGTTGCTTTTCTCTTGCTTCTATTTGGCTTCTATTAGCAATCTATTCATTTATAGGATAACAATGGAATTGGCAGCTCTGAGGTTTTTTCTAAATCGATAAACATAGTAGATCATTTACATTTTCTGTTGAGTTGAATTATTGTAAAATGAAGTCTATTGTAGATATAGTATAACTACAAATTTTTTATAAAGGGGGATCTAGTGTATTTCCTAACATTGAGACCTACAGCCTAAAAGAATAAAAATTAGAGGGTATTCCCAATAAACAAAGAGTGTAAGTAGTTAGGCTAAAAAATTGGTACAATAAAATTTTAGCGTCCCTTCAAAAA